>NZ_JBFUAF010000004.1:0-249769 GCF_056406415.1 Arthrobacter sp. P1_C12_2
ACAACACCGAGCACCGCCATTCCGGGATCGGTTACTACACCCCGGAATCCGTTCACGAGGGCACCTGGCCCGAGTGCCGGGAACGACGCCAGAGGGCCCTGGACACCGCATGGGCAGCGAACCCCCACAGGCACCACCAGCGCCCCCGGGCACCCACCGTCCACACCGAAAGCTGGATCAACGACCCCAGGAAACGAACCCGCGAACTAGCGAATCCGTCTCAAAGAGGTTGACAGGTTCCGAATACCCGACTCGACAGGCAATATGCGCGGCGCCATGCAGGGCACGCGTCGCCACGCAGGGCACGCATCGCCAGGCAGGACGTGCGTCGACGGGCAATATGCGCGGCGCCACGCAGGGCACGCGTCGCTGGGCGGAACCCGCCCCCGCCGGACAGGCAAAGGGCGGCCCTACCGTTTCCGGTGGGGCCGCCCTGGGTGCTTGCGGAGCGGGGCTCAGTAGAAGTGCACGGTGTCCACGAGGTGGGGGAGTTCGCCGCCGTCGAGGTACGTCCGCAGGTTGCTGCAGAAGCGTTCGGCGATGAGCCGGTTTTCGGCTGCGCTGAGGGCCGAGGTGTGCGGGGACACCATCACCCTGGGGTGGGTCCACAGCGGGCTGTCCTGCGGGAGCGGCTCCACGGCAAACACGTCCAGGCAGGCATAGGAGACCTGGCCGTTCCCTAGCGCCTCCAGGAGCGCCTCTTCATCCACCACGGTGCCGCGGCCCACGTTGACGAAGACCGTTCCCGGCTTCATGGCGGCGAAGACTTCGTGGCTGAAGAGTTTTTCGGTGTACGGCGTGCCGGGAAGGGTGTTGACGACGGCGTCTGCGGTGCCGAGCAGGCCGGAGAGGCCGTCGTTGTCCGTGACGCGCTCGATGCCGTCGATGGGCTCCACGGTCCGCTTTGTGCCGCTGACGCTCATGCCCAGGGCGCGGGCGATCCGTGCGGTCTCGAGCCCGATCTCGCCCAGTCCGGTGACCACCAGGCGGGAGCCGTTGACCAGGCGGGTGGGGGTGCGGAGCTCGGGCCAGACCTTGCCGGCCTGGTCCTGGGCCAGCTCGGCGCTGCGCTTGAAGCCGTTGAGGATGCCCAGGGCGGCGAACTCGGCGAGCGGCAGGGCGTGCACCCCGGCCGAGGTGGTGACCTTGAACTTCTGCAGCGTCGCGGCGTCCAGCCCTGATGCCTTCACGGCACCGCCGGCGCCGGCCGCCATGGCATGGACCCACTCAAGCCGGGGATTGCTGCCGGCGATCCGGGCGAGGCCTGCCGGGCTTTCGTTGGGGAGCCCGTACAGGACCTGGGCCTTGTTGAGCATGTCCCAGTACCGTTCTTCCTGCTCCGGCGTCCGACGGAAGTCGGGATCGCCCGCATGGTCTGCGGGAAAGCGTTCCGGCGGCAAAAGCTCGGGCTCGTAGAGGACGGTCACGGACGGATCTACGGCGCGGATGCGTTCCACCAGCTCTGCTTCGAGCGGGACGGCGATCGCGACGGTGGTTTTGGTCGTCATAGTGTTCATCATACTGAATGGAGGCTAGGATGCTGAACAGTTTCAAAAATTAACCACTGTGAAGATTAGCCACGACGGAGTGAGGCAGCATGGAGATGGACCGCAGGGAGGCCGGGTTTGTCGGCCTCGGACTAATGGGCGCGCCGATGGCCGCCAACCTCCTCGCGGCAGGGTGGACCGTCACTGCCTGGAACCGTTCGCCGGCGGCGCTGGACGCGTTCGAGGCCTTGGGCGGCTCCCGCGTGGCCAAGGTCGAGGCGCTCCGCGACCAGCCCGTCATTGTCTTCATGCTGCCGGATCTGTCCGACATTGAGGATGCCAGCGCCGCGCTGCTGGCCGGCTGGGCCGCCAGGCCGCCCGCCCCCGGAACCGCCGTGGTGGTCATGAGCAGCGTCTCGCCGTCCGCGGTGCAGGAATTCGGCGCACGGGTCGCGGAGGCGAGCGGGGGCAACGCCGTCGTCGTCGATGCGCCCGTCAGCGGCGGCACGAAGGGTGCGGCGGACGGAACTCTCGCCGTCATGGCAGGTGCCGGCGAAGAAGACTTCCGCCGGCTCCTGCCGCTCTTCACCGCGATGGGCAGCACCGTGCGGCGGCTTGGACCACTCGGTGCGGGGTCGCTCGCCAAGGCGTGCAACCAGCTGATCGTGGGAACCACGACGGCGGCGCTCGCCGAGGCCGCGGAGCTCGCCGAACGCTCCGGCATGGATGTGCCCGCCCTCTACGACGTGCTCGCGGGCGGGCTGGCCGGCAGCCGGGTCCTGGACATCGTGGGGCCACGGCTCGCCGCGAAGGACTACGAGCCCACCGGCCCCGCCAAGTTCATGCACAAGGACCTGTCCTTCGTGCTCGAAAGCGCCGCGGCAGCCGGTGCCGCGGTACCGATGGCGGCCGCCGGCGTCGACCTCTACGCGGCGCTGTTGCGCCAGGGGCTGGGGGACCGGGATCTCGCCGTCGTGCGGCAAACCATCGCCAATCTCAGCGACGGCCCCGGCGCGAGCCCCGGCGACAGCAACTCAGTCAACCCACGTGATAATCCAGCAGCAGAGACCAACTGAGGATCAGCGAACCATGAATGGACTTTTTGACCTGACAGGCCGGACCGCACTGGTCACCGGCTCCAGCCGCGGGATCGGCAACGCCCTGGCCCGGGCCCTGGCCGACGCCGGCGCCACGGTGGTGCTCAACGGCATCAACGCCGAGCGGCTCAAGGACGCCGACGCCGCCATGGCCGCCGAGTACCCGCCGGGCCGGGTGCACAGCTGCGCCTTCGACGTCACCAGCGACGCCGAGGCCGCCCGGGGCGTCGCCTGGGTGGAAGACAACGTGGGGCCGCTGGAGATCCTGGTGAACAACGCCGGCATCCAGCACCGGGTGCCGATGCTGGACCTTGACGTCGCCGACTGGGACCGCGTGATCTCCACGGACCTGACCAGCGCCTTCCTGGTGGGGCGGGCGGCGGCCCGGCACATGATCCCGCGCGGCCGCGGCAAGATCATCAACATCTGCTCGGTCCAGACCGACCTCGCCCGGCCCACCATCGCCCCCTATGTTGCGGCCAAAGGCGGCCTCCGGAACCTGACCCGGGCCATGACCGCGGAATGGGCGGCCTCGGGCCTGCAGATCAACGGGATCGCGCCTGGCTACATCCACACCGAAATGACGCAAAACCTCGTGGATGATGAGGCATTCAACTCCTGGATCCTGGGCCGGACCCCGGCGCACCGGTGGGGCACGGTGCAGGACCTGGCCGGCCCGGCAGTCTGGCTGGCCTCTTCCGGCTCGGACTTCGTCAACGGCCAGACGATCTTCATCGACGGCGGAATGACGGTGGTGGTCTGATGGGCCCTGTGGCCGAGCTCCCGGCCACGGCCGCGGCCGTGGTGGCCCACGCGGCGGGCGATCTCCGGATCGAGGACATCGCCGTGCCCGCGCCGTCGTCCGATGAAGCCGTCATCGAAGTGGCCTTCGGCGGCATCTGCGGCTCCGACCTCCACTACTGGATGCACGGTGCCGCAGGCGAGTCCGTCCTCAAGGCGCCCATGGTGCTGGGCCACGAGATCGTGGGAACCGTGATCCGCGCCGCCGCGGACGGCTCGGGGCCCGCGCCCGGCACGGCCGTCGCCGTGCATCCCGCCACGCCCGGTCCGGGCGGCGCCCGGTACCCGGAGGACCGCCCCAACCTTTCACCGGGCTGCACCTACCTGGGCAGCGCCGCGCGCTTTCCCCACACGGACGGGGCTTTCAGCCGCTACGCCACGTTGCCTGCCCGGATGCTCCGGCCGCTGCCGGCGGGGCTGGACCTGCGGACCGCGGCCCTGGCGGAGCCGGCCAGCGTTGCCTGGCACGCCGTGTCGCGCGCCGGGGATGTGGCGGGAAAGACGGCGCTGGTGGTCGGCAGCGGCCCCATCGGTGCCCTGGCCGTGGCCGTCCTCAAACGCGCCGGCGCGCGGCGGATCGTGGCCGTGGACATGCACGAGCGGCCGCTGGAAATAGCCCGCGCCGTGGGAGCCGACGCCGTCCTCAAGGGGGACGAGGCCGGGGCGATCGCGGCGGTGGAGGCCGACGTCGTCATCGAGTCCTCAGGCACCCACCAGGGCCTGGCCTCGGCGATCAAGGGCGCGGTCCGCGGCGGCAGGGTGGTCATGGTGGGTCTGCTGCCCTCCGGCCCGCAGCCAGTGCTGATCTCCCTGGCCATCACGCGCGAGCTGGAGCTGGTGGGTTCGTTCCGCTTCAATGACGAAATCGATGAGGTCCTAACGGCGCTCGCCGACGGATCGCTGCTGGTGGATCCCGTGGTCACCCACGCCTTTACGCTGGACCGCGGACTGGAAGCGTTCGACGTCGCCAGGAACGCGGCTGTTTCCGGAAAGGTCCTGCTGGACTTCCGGCCGGCCCCGGAGTGAGGCGCGCCGCCGTCGTCGAGGGCCGGGCCGGCTGTGGTGCGCTAGTGGCGCTCGACCGGGACAAAGACCCGCGGCTGGTTCTTCCAGCTCGGCTCCATCTCCGAGATGGTCTCGCGCATGATCCGGTTCGAGGCCTCGCGGGCGGCGGCGCCATCCCCGGCGGCGATGGCTTCGGCGACCTCCACGTGCCACTTCAGGGCCGTCTCGCGCGGGTGGTCCGGCATCAGGCCGTGGATGGTGCGGCCGGTCAGGGTCTCGGTCACCTGGCCGACCATGTTGGCAAACATCTCGTTGCCGGAGCCCGTCAGCAGCAGGGAATGGAACAGGATGTCCAGCTCGAGGAACCGGGGCACGTCCCCGGCCTGACCGGCGTCCCGCATGGCGTGCGAGATCTCCACGAGCTCCCGGCGGAGCTCCTCGGGCGCGTTGGCGGCGGCCAGCTCGGCGGCCACCGGCTCGACGGCGGTGCGGAGCTCGGCCAGGGAGCGCAGCTGGGCGCCGCGACCCTCGCCGGCCAGCCGCCAGCGGATCACGAGCGGATCGAAGGGGTTCCACCGGCTCGAGGGCAGCACCCGGATGCCGACGCGCTTGATGGTCTCCACCAGGCCCAGGGACTGGAGGACCCGGACAGCCTCGCGGACCACCGAGCGGGAGACCTTGAGTTCGTCCTCAAGGTGCTCGGCAAGCATGACATGCCCGGCCGGCAGCTCGCCGGCCACAATCCGGGTCCCGAGGTGCTCAATCGCACGATGATGGAGGCTGGTTGACATAGTCGTAAGCATAATGCTGCGGGCCCGGTCCAGGCCGATCGGCGGGGCGGGCGCCGGTGATCATAGACTGTTTATGACGCGCAGTATTCCGCTACGTGGGCGCTACTTTCCCGCAGCCTGCGGAAATACATATGGTTTATGGACAGCAACAAAATCCCAAGGGCGGGTTCCGCCCTCTGCGGCGCACCTGCCCGAGTCCTCGACTAACGTCGCACATGAATCGCCGTACACATGGTCTACAGAAATCATGGTGTACAAAAATGAATTGGAGTTTTGATGTCAGCACACATCGGTGTTACCGGCCTCGCGGTGATGGGGGCCAACCTCGCACGCAACCTGGCCCGGAACGGCTTCACCGTTGCCCTGCACAACCGGTCCGTGGAAAAGACAGACACCCTGCTCGCCAAGTACGGCGATGAGGGCGACTTCGTCCGCACCGAGACCCTCCAGGAACTCGTTGATTCGCTGGAGAAGCCGCGCCGCGTGCTGATCATGGTCAAGGCCGGCAAGCCGGTCGATTCCGTGATCGAGCAGCTCGAGCCGCTTCTGGAAGCGGGCGACATCATCATTGACGCCGGCAACTCGCACTACGAGGACACCCGGCGCCGCGAGGCTGCGCTCGCCAAGAAGGACCTGCACTTCGTCGGCATCGGTGTCTCCGGTGGCGAGGAAGGCGCCCTCAACGGCCCCTCGATCATGCCGGGCGGGTCCAAGGAGTCCTACGACGCCCTCGGCCCGCTGCTGGAAAAGATCGCCGCCCACGTCGACGGCCAGCCCTGCTGCGCCTGGATCGGCACCGACGGCGCCGGCCACTTCGTCAAGATGGTCCACAACGGCATCGAATACGCGGACATGCAGGTCATCGGCGAGGCCTTCGACCTCCTGCGCTCCGGCGCCGGGATCGAACCGGCCGAGCAGGCCAAGATCTTCGAAGAGTGGAACAAGGGCGACCTCGCCTCCTTCCTGATCGAAATCTCCGCCGAGGTCCTCGGCCACGTCGATGCGAAGACCGGCAAGCCGTTCGTCGACGTCGTTGTGGATGCTGCCGGCCAGAAGGGCACCGGCCGCTGGACCGTCATCTCCGCGCTCGAGCTCGGCTCCCCGACGTCGGGCATCGCAGAGTCCGTCTTCGCCCGGGCCCTGTCCTCCCAGGCCGAGCAGCGCGTGCTGGCCCAGGAGCTGCTGGCCGGCGGCGAGGCCGCCGTCGAGGTCCCCGAGAGCTTCGTCGAAGACGTCCGCCAGGCGCTCTACGCCTCCAAGCTGGTCTCCTACGCCCAGGGACTGGACATGCTCACCTCCGCGGCCAAGGAATACGGCTGGGACCTGAAGCTGGATGAAATCGCCTCGCTGTGGCGCGGCGGCTGCATCATCCGTGCCGAACTGCTCAAGGAGATCACCAAGGCCTACGCCGCCGCGGAGAAGCCGGCCAACCTGCTCTTCGCCCCGGCATTCACCAAGGCGATCGCCGAGGTCCTCCCGGCCTGGCGCCGGGTGGTGTCCACCGCGGTGCAGCTCGGCATCCCGGTGCCGGTGTTCTCCTCCTCGCTGGCTTACTACGACGGCCTGCGCCGCAAGCGCCTGCCGGCCGCCGTCATCCAGGGCCAGCGCGACCTCTTCGGTGCGCACACCTACGGCCGCGTCGACGCCGAGGGCACGTTCCACACCCTCTGGGGCGAGGACAAGTCCGAGATCGAGGCAGTCGACACCCACTAGCCCAACCCGGTTCCGACGCGACGGCCGGCACTTTCCAGATACTCTGGGAGGCGCCGGCCGTCCGTGTTTCCGGCCGCACCTGCCCCAGGAGTTCAGCGCCCAAGGAGTTTGTCTCATGCCCCAGCCCGTAGCGTTTGTCACCGGCGCCTCCACCGGGATCGGCTTCGAAACCGCGAAAAAGCTTGCCTCGGCCGGTTTCACCGTCTATGCCGGGGCCCGCCGGGTGGAGTTAATGGAGCCGCTGAAGGCCTCCGGGGTCAAGGTAGTGGCCCTGGACGTGACCGATGACGCCTCGATGAGCGCCGCCGTCGGGGACGTGCTGGCCGCGCACGGCCGGATCGACGTCCTGGTCAACAACGCCGGCTACGGGACCTACGGGTCGCTCGAGGAGGTGGAACTGGACGAGGGGCGGCGGCAGTTCGACGTGAACGTCTTCGGCCTGGCGCGCATGACGCAGCTCGTGATCCCCGCCATGCGGGCCGCGCGGGCGGGCAGGATCATCAACGTCTCATCAATCGGCGGCAAGATGTATGAGCCGCTGGGCGCCTGGTACCACGCGACGAAGTTTGCTGTGGAAGGCCTGAGCGATTCGCTGCGAATCGAGCTCAAGCCGCACGGCGTTGATGTGGCCATCATCGAGCCCGCCGGGACGCAGTCCGAGTGGGGCGCCATTGCGGCGCAGGGGCTGCTGGCCAGCTCCGGGAACGGCCCCTACGCGGCCCAGGCCAAGGTGGTGGCGGCGGCGCTGGGCACCACGGACAACCCCGCAACCTCGGCGCGGCCGGAGCTGGTGGCTGAGGCGATCCTGCACGCTGCGACCGCCCGGCGGCCCAAGACCCGGTACCCGGTCGGTGCCAGCGCCCGGGGGATCCTGCTGCTGCGCCACCTGCTGCCGGACCGGGCGTTCGACGCCGTCCTGTGGAACATTTACAAGCGGATCCCGGGTCAGGCTGCCTAGATACGCTATTCGGCCTAGATCCGGTATTCGATCAGGTATTCGGCCGGGTCGACGGCGGGCTTGGTCTCGCGCTGCGCGTCGCGGTGCCGCCAGGTGGCCGGCACGCCGGTGACGATTGATTCGGCCGGGGCGTCCTTGACCACCACGGCGTTGGCGCCGACGGCGCTGTCCCGGCCGATGGTGATGGGGCCCAGGATCTTGGCGCCCGCGCCGATCACCACGCGGTCCTCGATGGTGGGGTGGCGCTTAATCTTGGCGAGCGAGCGGCCGCCGAGGGTCACGCCGTGATAGATCATGACGTCCTCGCCGATCTCGGCCGTCTCGCCGATGACCACACCCATGCCGTGGTCGATGAAGAAGCGCCGGCCGATTGTCGCGCCGGGATGAATCTCGATGCCGGTCAGGAACCGGGCGAGCTGGGAGATGAGCCGGGCCGGGAACCGCAGGGCCGGGTTTTGCCACAGCCGGTGCGTCAGGCGGTGGAACCAGATCGCGTGCAGGCCGGAATAGGCGAAGAAGTTCTCAAAAGAACCTCGAGCCGCCGGGTCGTGGGACCGGGCGGCGTCGAGGTCTTCCTTCAGTCTTGCGAAGAAGCTCACAAAGACCTTTCTGGGCAATCGTGGGACAGCGGACTTAGCCGCGGATGTCGTCGTACAGCACGGTGGAGATGTAGCGCTCACCAAAGTCGCAAACCACGGCAACAATGAGTTTACCGGCGTTCTCCGGGCGCTTGGCGAGCTCCAGGGCCGCCCAGACGATGGCGCCGGAGGAGATGCCGCCCAGGATGCCTTCCTTGATGCCGAGTTCGCGCGCGACGCGGACGGAATCTTCCAGCGTGGCGTCGATGACCTCGTCATAGACGTTGGTGTCCAGGATTTCCGGGACGAAGTTCGCGCCGAGACCCTGGATCTTGTGCGGACCCGGGGCGCCGCCGTTGAGGATGGCGGAGTCCTTCGGCTCAACGGCGATGATCTGGACTCCAGGCTTGCGTTCCTTCAGGACCTGTCCGACGCCGGTGACGGTTCCGCCGGTGCCGACGCCGGCGACGAAGATGTCGACC
Source organism: Arthrobacter sp. P1_C12_2 (assembly GCF_056406415.1). Lineage (NCBI taxonomy): Bacteria > Bacillati > Actinomycetota > Actinomycetes > Micrococcales > Micrococcaceae > Arthrobacter > Arthrobacter sp. P1_C12_2. The sequence continues at coordinate 8,913 of NZ_JBFUAF010000004.1, forward strand.
TTGCCGTCGGTGTCAACCCAGATTTCCTCGGCCGTGGTGCGGCGGTGGACCTCCGGGTTGGCCTCGTTGGCGAACTGCTGGGCCCAGATGGAGTTCTCCGTGTTGGCCACGATCTCCTGGGCCTTCTCCACGGCGCCGCGCATGCCCTCGGAACCGGGAGTCAGGACGATTTCGGCGCCGTAGGCGCGCAGCATGACCCGGCGTTCGGTGGACATGGTTTCCGGCATGGTCAGGATGACCCGGTAGCCGCGGGCCGCGCCCACCATGGCCAGGGCGATCCCGGTGTTGCCGGATGTGCCTTCGACGATGGTGCCGCCGGGCTTGAGGGCACCGGACTTCTCGGCAGCGTCAATGATGGCGACGCCGATCCGGTCCTTGACGCTGTTGGCCGGGTTGTAGAACTCCAGCTTGACGGCCACGGTGGCGTCAAGGCCTTCGGTCAGCCGGTTCAGCCGGACCAGCGGAGTTCCGCCTACCAGCTGGGTTACATCGTCATAGATCGGTGCCATGTATGTATGCCTGTCTTTGAAGAGGGTTGACTGAGGTCAGCCTAACGAGCGCCTAGAGGCCCTAGCTAAGCATTAAGCCACGCAGAGTAATATTTCCTCGCCTTGGCCAGCTTCGGGTTGATGATGACCTGGCAGTAGCCCTCCTCGGGGTACTTGGCGAAGAAGTCCTGGTGGATTTCCTCGGCCACATGGAACTTCGGCAGCCTGCTGACCTCGGTGACGATCGGGTGCCGCCACAGGGCCTGGTTCCGTTCGATCGCCTCCTCGAACAGGATCTTTTCCTCGGTGGTTTCGTAGAACATCGAGGAGCGGTACTGGGTCCCGACGTCGTAGCCCTGCCGGTTCAGCGTGGTGGGGTCGTGGAGGACGAAGAACATGTCCAGGATGACCTCGGCGGGAATGACGTCCTCGTCGAACGTCACCGCCACCACCTCGGCATGGCCTGTGGTTCCGGAGCACACAGAGTAATAGTCGGGGTTGTGGTCATGGCCTCCGGTGTAGCCCGAGACGACCGAGCTGACGCCCTTGGTTTTCTGGTAGACGGCGTCGAGGCACCAAAAGCAGCCTCCGCCGAGGACAAAAGTTCTCATGATCTCTTCAATGGTTCGAGGGCCCCGATGATTCCCCACCCACCTTACGAGAGTGTTACGAGTGACCGGGCCGCCCGCGGATAGGGTAAAAATGGGGGTATGGAACCTGTGAACACCGATGTTTCAGCGGAATCCGACGGCCCTGCTGCCGCCGTCGACGGCGATACCGGCACCGCGGACGCCCCCGGCGCCGCGACGCTGGGCATGATCCAGCTGGCGGTGGAGGAACTCTGGCCTGAATCCCTCGCCGAGGATTGGGACGAGGTGGGCCTGGTGGCCGGCCACCCGGGCGCCGAGGTGCGCCGGGTCATGTTCGCGGTCGATCCGACCATTGACGTGATCGAGGAAGCCATCGACTTCGGTGCCGAGCTGCTCATCACCCACCATCCGCTGCTGCTCAAGGGCGTGACGTCCGTCGCCGCGAACACGGCCAAAGGCAAGGCCGTGCACCGCCTCATCGAGTCCGGGACCGCGCTGATGACCGTGCACACCAACGGTGACTCCGCCGTCGGGGGTGTCTCCGACGTCCTGGCCGATGCGCTGGGCCTGCAGAACGTGGCCCCGCTGACGCCTGCCGCGAACGGGCTCCCCGAGGAAGGCATCGGCCGCGTCGGCGACCTCGAAGAGGTCCTGACGCTGGGTGATTTCGCGGCCCGCGTCTACGGCATCCTGCCCTCGGTGGCCGGCGGCGTCAGGGTATCTGGGGACCGGGACGGGCTGATCCGGCGGGTGGCTGTCTGCGGCGGCGCCGGCGATTCCCTCTTCGGCGAGGTGCGGGCCAGCAACGCGGACGTCTACGTGACGGCGGACCTGCGGCATCACCCGGCATCGGAAGCCCGGGAGGCGGCGGTCAACGACCGGCCGTACCTGATCGACGTTTCCCACTTCGCCAGCGAATGGCTGTGGCTGCCTGCGGCCGCCGAAGCGCTGGGCAATGTGCTCACCGACCAGGGCCACGACGTCGAGATCCGGGTCAGTACCACCAACAGCGACCCGTGGGACTTCATTCTGACTCCGGGCGGGGACTAGAGTCTAAGGAGCGCCGAGACGGTGCCCGGCTTCGGCCGGATTGGATTTAGCGGAGGTAAATAGTGGCCAAGGCAGCACCGGCGGAACAGTTGAAGTTGCTCGAATTGCAGGGACTCGATGCCAAGCTCAAGTCCTTGTCCAACCGCCGACGAAGCCTTGAAAGCGATTCCCGGATCACGGACCTGGAGGCCGCCCTCAGCGTGGCCAACGGTGAACTCGGTGCCGCGAAGGTGGCCGTCCACGACGCGGAACTTGAACTCAAGCGCTCCGAGGCCGATGTCGAGCAGGTCGCCTCCCGGATCGAACGCGACGAGGCCAGGCTCAACAGCGGCACGGGCCTGTCCAAGGACCTCGTCGCCCTGCAGCGCGACCTCGTCTCCCTGAACAAGCGCCGTTCGGACCTCGAAGACGTCGAGCTCGAAGTCCTCGAACGGCTCGACTCGCTCCGCGCCCGCCAGGGGGCCCAGCAGCAGATCGTGGACGACATCCAGGGCTCCTTCGGCTCCATCCGTGCCGAGCTGGACGAGCAGCTGGCCGAGATCGCCGCCGAAGCCACGGTGGTGCGCGGACAGCGTGCCGAGTTCGCCGCGGGACTCGACGCCGGAATGCTCGCCGTCTACGAGAAGACCCTGGCCAAGCGCGGCGTCGGGGCTGCCCGGCTCTTCCACGGCACCTCGGAAGGCTCCGGCATGCACCTCAGCCCCGGCGACCTGGCCGAGATCAAGGCCGCCGCCGAGGACGACATCGTCTTTTGCCCGGACTCCGGCTGCATCCTGGTCCGCTCGGCCGAGTGGGTCTAACCACCCAACTGACTGGCAGCTGGGGCCGTTTTGACGCCTGAGAACGGCCCCTGCTGCGAGCTAGTTGGGCAGGATGATGTTCAGGGTGTGCGGCTTCCGGGCCGTGCCCTCAATGAGTTCCGCAGCCCATTTCTCCGCCGCCGCCCTCTGCAGCTGCGCGGGGGTTTGGGGGGCCTTGCCCCGGCGGCTGAGCAAATGCCGTGCCAGCTCGCCCCGGGTGTGTTTGGCAAAGTGGCTGACCACCTTGCGCACGCCGGCGGTCTCGGTGAAGACGTTCACGGCCACCGTCTGTTCCGGCGGGGGAGCCCACGCCGCGGCGTAGGTGCTGGACCGGCAGTCCACTAACAGCTCACCCGCGGCGGCCGCGGCCAGGGCGTCGCCCAGTTGCGGCTTCCAGAACGAGGCCAGCCGTCCGACGTCGGGAAGCGACGTCCCCATCGACAGCCGGTAGGCGGGCACGCGGTCGGCGAAGCGGATGGCGCCCCACAGGGCGGAGATCACCAGCACCGAGTCATCTGCTCTCTTCCGCTGCGCCGGGGTCAGGGAGTCGTAGCCCAGCGCGTCAAAGAGCACCCCGGAATACACCTGGTGGGCCGGGGCGGCAGGTTCTGCGTGCAGCCGGGTGTTGCGTTCGACGTCGGCACTCAGGGACGCGCCGACGCCCAGCAGCGCCAGGGCGTCCTCGTGGGCGCTGACGGTGCCGAGCGCGTCCAGGACCTTGGCTCGGGAGCTGTTGAGGTCGGGAAAGCTCAACGCGGTCCAGTCGGCGGTATCCCCGCCCGTCGCGGGGGTCTTGCCCTCGGAGGGCGRCAGCAGAATTAGCACCGTACGATCTTACCGGCGGCGGCCTGCCCGGGACCGCAGTCCAGGGCCCGGCGGCGGCGGGTTCAGGCGAGGTTGTAGCCCATGAATGACAACACGTCGGGCAGGATGGTGCGCCAGTAGGAGTAGTCGTGGCCGCCGGGCCGGAAGCCGCCCTCGATCTCACCCGGGAGTTCCGCCCGGTACTGGCGAACTGTGGCGGCAAGCTCGTCCCCGGTGCCGCAGTCGATCCGCTTGGGCACCGCCGCGAGCCGGGGCCGGAGCGCGAACACGTCGTTGGCGGCGAAGTCGGCCGGGCCGTCGAACGCGGATCCCTCCCGTGGGTCGTAGTGGTCCCAGACCGCCGGACTCATCGCCGCGACGGCCCGCACCCCGGGCAGCCGGCCCTGCGAGGCCAGCAGGAGGGCCCCGAAGCCTCCCATGGAGATGCCGAAGAGGCCGATCCTGCCAAGGTCGAAGCCCCGGCGGCCCAGGAACGGAACAAACTCCTTCACCAGCATCGACTGGGTGTCGCTGCCGTCGGCGCGGGCGTGCCACCAGGTGTTTCCGCCGTCCACCGCCGCGATCGCGAAGGGCGCGCCGCCGGCGTCGAGGTGCCGTTGCAGGGCCTCGTGGGCCGCCAGGTCCTCCAGCAGAGCGGTGTGGCTGCCGTTGAGCCCGTGAAGAAACACAGCCAGGGGCAGTTCGGGCTGCGCGCCGCCGGGCGGCAACTCCGGTTTTGCCAGCGACCAGTGGGTCGCGGTCCCCGGGCGGAAAGCCGAGACGAATGACCCTGTGCTGGTGCGGACCGTCAACGGGCCGGCGGGGGCTGGTGGCGCTGTCGCCGTCGGGCCGGCTGGCGCGGGCGGAGACGTCTCGGTGGGGGCGATGCCGGCAGTGCAGGCTGTGAGGGCGGTCGCGCCAAGGCCGATTCCTGCCAGCTCAAGCAGCCGGCGCCGGGTCAGCGCAGCCTTGTCCATCCCTCGATAGTAGGTCCGGCGCGGACTACGCAGCCCTGATCGGCGGCGCCGGCGTCGTTGTCGGTGCCTCTGGCGTCGCCGTCATCGCTGTCCTGGCCACATGGTCCTCGCGTGCCAGGAAGGCGGCCAGTTCGGCGATGGTGCTCATCAGGGGAGCCGGGAAGACGACGGTTGAGTTCTTGTCCACCCCGATCTCAACGAGGGACTGAAGATTCCGCAACTGCAGGGCAACGGGGTGGGCCATCATCGTGTCGGATGCCGTGCCGAGCGCCACGGCGGCGATCGCCTCTCCTTCGGCCGCGATGATCTTGGCCCGCTTCTCCCGCTCGGCCTCCGCCTGCCGGGCCATCGCCCGCTTCATGCTCTCGGGGAGCTGGATGTCCTTGAGCTCGACGAGCGTCACTTCGACACCCCATTCCAGGGTCAGTGCGTCCAGGATTTCCCGGATGTCGCTATTGATGCGCTCGGTCTCCGACAGCGTCTGGTCCAGGCTGTGGCGGCCGACCACCTTCCGCAGTGTGGTCTGGGCGATCTGGTTGATGGCCGCCGCCACGTCTTCGATCGCCACGACGGACTTCACGGAGTCGATCACCCGGTAGTACGCCACGGCCGAGATATCGACGCTGACGTTGTCCTGGGTGATGATGCCTTGCGACTGGATCGGCATTGTCACGATCCGCAGGCTCACCAGCTGAAGACGGTCCACCACCGGGATGATGAACCGCAGGCCGGGCATCCGGACCGCGACCACCCGGCCCAGCCGGAACAGGACACCTTGTTCGTATTGGCGCACAATCTTGATCGACATCTTGGCGACTATGACCACCAGGACGATCGCAAGCAGCCAGATGATAATAGCGATCCAGTTCATCGGGATCTCTTCCTTGACTAGCAGGAATCCTGCTTTAATTCTCCCACCGGCCGCCCCGAAAGGCTGCGGTGCGGCTGCGCCGGCCGGGAGAACGTAGAATGAACTGCGGATGGGTTGACCAGGCGGCCGCGCGTCACGCAAGTGGCTCGAGGAACGTCCGGGCTCCGCAGAGCAGGGTGGTGGGTAACGCCCACTCGGGGTAACCCGCAGGCCAGTGCCACAGAGAACAGACCGCCTGCGTGCGGCGTGTGCTTGCACAGGCAGCAGGGCAGGTAAGGGTGAAACGGTGGTGTAAGAGACCACCAGCTTCCCGGGTGACCGGGAAGGCTAGGTAAACCCCACCCGGAGCAAGGCCAGACAGGGCACGTTTGAGGGCTGCTCGCCCGAGTGTCCGGGTAGGCCGCTGGAGGGCGTCGGCAACGGCGTCCGTAGATGGATGGCCGCTACTCCCGCGCCGGTAACAGCGCGGGAACACAGAACCCGGCGTATCGGTCAACCCATCCAACTAACCCGCCGGAAAGTCCATTCCTGCCTGGAGCGGGATTCGGCCGTCACAGGCTGCCGGCCGGGGTCGCGTGCCTGCACGGTATCAAGCTTGGGAAAACCTTGAGGCATGGTTGACATCACCCCGGCGAGACCCGACACTTCAATGAACGCTTCAGGTAACGGTGCATGGGCGATGGTTGAGGAGTCAAAGTGCCGGACGACGCAGCATACGACTATGTCATCGCCGGCGGTGGCACAGGCGGCAGCGTCCTGGCCGGCAGACTTAGCGAAGACCCTTCGATGCGCGTGCTGCTGCTCGAGGCGGGCCGGTCCGACCGCCATCCATTCATCCACATGCCCGCGGGCTTCCCGAGACTCAAGGGAGGCCCTTACCAATGGCAGTATCGGAGCGTTCCGCAAAAGCACAGCAACGGCCGCAGCATCCAGCTCCCTCAAGGCCGCGGGCTCGGCGGCGGCGGGTCCATCAACTCCCAGGTCTTCACCCGCGGAGTGGCCCAGGACTACGACGGGTGGGTCGCGGACTACGGATGCGAGGGCTGGTCCGCCGCCGAGGTGTCCAAGTATTTCATTCGCTCGGAGTCAAACTCCAGGCTCTCAGGACCCCACCATGGAACGCAAGGACCACTCGGCGTCTCTGACCTCCGGCGTCCGCACACGCTCTCGGCAGCGTTCGTACAGGCGGGCCAGGAGTTCGGCCTGCCATATAACAGCGACTTCAATGGCGCCAAACAGCACGGGGTCGGCTTCTACCAGACCACCACGAAGAACGGCCGCCGGTGCAGCGCGGCGGCGGCATATCTCAAACCCGCGCGCGGGCGCCGCAATCTCACGGTCCGCGTCAACGTGACGGTCTCCAAGGTGATCATCAAGAACGGCCGGGCCGTCGGCATCCAGACGATTGAAGGCGGAGTCGCGCGAACCTACGGTGCCCGGCGCGAGGTGCTGATCGCCAGCGGCGCGTTCGGTTCGCCCAAGCTGCTGCAGCTTTCGGGCATAGGCGACCCGGCAGACCTTGTTGCCGCCGGCATCGACACCGTCCACGCCCTGCCCGGGGTCGGGAAGAACCTGCAGGACCACCTTGACCTGGACATCATCTACGAACTCACCGACGACCACAGCCTGGACCGATTCAATCGCGTGCGCCCTGCGACCGTCCTGGCGGGCCTCGAGTATCTGGCCTTCCGCTCGGGACCGTTCGCGTCCAACCTCGTCGAGGCGGGTGGCTTCAGCTACGCGAACACACATGAGAAGACCCCGGACCTGCAGTTCCACTTCCTGCCCGCGGCGAGGTCGGAGCCGGGCTTCGCGTCGCTGCGGCCCGGATTCGGGGCGACGCTGAACTCGTACTTCCTGCGCCCCCGCAGCCGGGGGACAGTTCGTGTCGCGTCCTCAGATCCCACAATGACACCGCTCATCGATCCGAATTTCCTAGCGGACGACTACGATCTTGAGATGACGATCGCCGGCGTGAAGCAGAGCCGGCAGATCATGGAGCAGTCAACGATGGCAGCGTTCGTCAAGAAGGAGCACATCGGCGACGGCTCCCGCGTGGCAACCCGCGACGAGTACGTGAATTTCGTGCGCTCTTACGGACGGACCTCCTACCATCCGGTCGGCACCTGTGCCATGGGAACCTCCGATGATTCCGTCGTCTCCCCGCGGCTGAAGGTCCACGGGCTGGAGGGATTGCGCGTGGTTGACTCCTCGATCATGCCCCGGCTGATCAGCGCCAACACGCAGGCACCCACCATCATGATCGCGGAAAAAGCCGTCGACATGATCCTCGAGGACGCAGCCAGGCTGACGCCCGGCGCGGATGGTTTTGCCCACTTCTACAGGGCCCCAGACAGCGTGTGAGTCAATTCACGCGCAACAGGGCACCTGACCGTACCGGGTCGCCCGTAGAATTGATGGTGAACGTAGAAGTTCTGCCGCCGGGTCTGCGTTCGCAGCCGGCGGTTTTTTCTTTGCGCTCGATGAGGCGCCCGGGGTGGACCGAATCCCCGCCGGTGCCCGGTACCGGACACCCTCCGGCGGCCGACTTCCCCCTACGAGGACGTAGGGGGTGGATTCTAGGAAGGTAGTTCTGTGAGCCAGACGTCAGATTCTTGTCTTGATACGTGGATGGGCCGTGAGGCGCTCGCCGAGGCCATGATCCCCGTGATCGGCCGGCTGTACCGCGAGAACAACGTGGTGACCTCCATCCACGGTCGCAGCCTGATCAACAAATCCACCATGAATATCCTCAAGGCCCACCGCTTCGCCCGCCGGATGAGCAAGGAAGAACTCCGCCTCGAGGAGACGGCCCCGCTGCTGGAGGCACTGACCAAGCTGGACCTCGGCGCAGCGGCCATTGATATTGCGCGCCTCACCGAGAAGTACCGCGCCGAGGGCGATGGCGCCAGCCTGGATGCATTCCTCCGCGAGGAACTCGCCGAGGTTGTCGGCAAGCGCGGCGGCGACGACCGCACCAGCACCGACGTCGTCCTCTACGGCTTCGGCCGCATCGGCCGGCTCCTGGCCCGCCTCCTGATCGAAAAGGCGGGCGGCGGCCACGGCTTGCGCCTGCGCGCCATCGTGGTCCGCCGCGGTTCCGACAACGACCTCAGCAAGCGCGCGAGCCTGCTGCGCCGCGACTCCGTCCACGGTTCGTTCGAAGGCACCATCAAGGTGGACCTCGAAAACGACACCATTACAGCCAACGGCGTCCAGATCCAGGTCATCTACTCGGACAACCCTTCCACGGTGGACTACACCGCGTACGGCATCCACGACGCGCTCGTCGTGGACAACACGGGCCGCTGGCGCGACGCCGAGGGCCTGTCCCAGCACCTGCAGAGCAAAGGTGTTGCCCGCGTTCTCCTCACCGCCCCGGGCAAGGGTGAGCTGAAGAACATCGTGCACGGCATCAACCACGGCACGATCGCCGACTCGGACACGATCGTCTCGGCGGCCTCCTGCACCACCAACGCCATCACCCCCGTGCTCAAGGCGATCAACGACCGCTACGGCGTGGTGCACGGGCACGTGGAGACAGTCCACTCCTTCACCAACGACCAGAACCTGATCGACAACTTCCACAAGGGCGACCGCCGTGGACGCTCTGCCGCGCTGAATATGGTGATCACCGAGACCGGCGCCGCCAAGGCCGTCGCCAAGGCATTGCCGGAACTGCTCGGCAAGCTCACGGGCAGCTCCATCCGCGTCCCCACCCCGGACGTGTCGCTGGCCATCCTGAACCTGAGCCTGGAAAACGGCACCACCAAGGACGAAGTCAACGACTACCTGCGGGAAATGTCGCTGCACTCCGAGCTGCGCAAGCAGATCGACTACATCGATTCGCCTGAGGTTGTCTCCACGGACTTCGTCGGCTCGCGCCGGGCAGGCATCGTCGACGGCCTGGCCACGATCTCCAACGACAAGAATCTCGTGCTGTACGTCTGGTACGACAACGAGTTCGGCTACAGCTGCCAGGTGGTCCGCGTCATGGAGGAAATGGCCGGGGTCAACCCGCCGTCCTTCCCCGCCAAGGACGCCGCCTCCATCCTCGAGGCCGCCGGGCTGCCCGTAGAGGTCTAGTCAGGGCAATCGTCCCTGACCGGGACTTGTTCCTCCTTTCCCGGCCGATGCACTGGAATCGGCCGGGAAAGGGAACCACAATGGAGCCATGGAACCGAACCCGGCTGTTGAACACGAGACCACCTTGGAACACGCGCTGGACGTCGCGCGGAGCAACGCGAAAGAAGCCAAGCGGCTGCTGGACGACGCCCTCGTCAAACGCCAGTCCGGTGAAGTCAACGACGACCGGGTGAGCCAGCTTCAGGGCCTGCTGGATCTGGCCAACGACGACCTGAAACGGGTCACACGGGAGCAATAGCCCCGGCGTTCCGCCACCGGCCCCAACACGCCTCCGGTCCCCAACACTGTGGACAACCGCCCTCGTGTCGGAGGGCCCGCGTAGGCTCAGGGCGTGCAGCCAGAACGCCGCGAGCGGCCGCCTTCATGACCGTCACCTGGACGGAATTCCGCCGCGCCCGGCGCCGCTCCCGCCAGGCGTGGATAATTCTGGCTGCGGCCGGCCTGGCTGTCCTCGGAGGCCTGGCCTGGTTCTTCACGGCCGGCCAGTTCGCTGCCGCGGAGCCGCAGATCCCGGGTCCCACCGAGGCCCCCGTGCTTGCCACCGGGTGGATGAACGCGGTGGACGCCGTCCGGCCCGTGCCGGAGGGAAGCGCGGCCGGCGTGCTCGACACCCTCGCGGTCAAGGGACGGTCGGCACGGGACAACTATGACCGGGGCGCCTTCGGCCAGGCCTGGCTCGACGTCGACCACAACGGCTGCGATACGCGCAACGACATCCTCCGCCGCGACCTGACCGCCGCCGAATTCGTAAGAGGCTCCCGGTGCCAGGTGGCCGGCGGCACATTTCAGGAACCGTACACCGGCCGCATGATCGCGTTCCGGCGCGGCGCCGAGACCAGCGCAGCGGTGCAGATCGACCACGTCGTGGCGCTGGGGGACGCGTGGCAAAAAGGCGCCCAGCAGCTCAGCGCACAGCAGCGCGAACACCTGGCCAACGATCCCCTCAACCTGATCGCGGTCGACGGTCCCGCCAACCAGGACAAGAGCGCCTCCGACGCCGCCACCTGGCTGCCGCCGAACAAGGCTTTCCGCTGCCACTACGTGGCCCGCCAGATCTCGGTCAAGGCCGCCTACCGGCTGTGGGTCACCGCCGCAGAGAAGGAGGCGATGAAACGGATCCTCACCTCGTGCCCCGGGCAGCAGACGATCGTCCCGCGGTAACGGCTCTGTGCTCTGTCGCGCCGTGCCCGTCGCAGGGATTCATGGCCCAGGCATAGGAGTTCCGCCAGTCGCGGCTTTCGGGCTGGAGGACCCTTGTAGCCGGTCTGCTACCCGGCGAGAATGGGCGCGGCTGGACAAACCGCCCGCCGGACTACTGGAACGGAAGCCATGGCACATCGCAGGGACGGTCCTGGCAAGGGGCACGCCGGTCACAAGAAGGGCTCCGCACGGCGGAGGCCCCGGCTCGGCGTCGGGATCTACGAGGCCGAACTTCTGCGGCTCCAGGCAGAACTGGTTGCCCTCCAGGAGTGGGGCCGGAGCACCGGGGCGCGGATCCTTGTCATCTTTGAGGGTCGGGACGCGGCCGGCAAGGGGAGTGCCATCAAGCGGGTCACCGAGTACCTGAATCCGCGGTTTGCCCGGATAGTCGCATTGCCGGCACCGACGGAGCGCGAACGCGGTGAATGGTACTTCCAGCGCTACATAGCGCATCTCCCGGCCGCCGGGGAGATCGTCCTGATGGACCGCTCCTGGTACAACCGCGCCGGCGTCGAACACGTCATGGGCTTTTGCACCCCGGCGGAGCACAAACGCTTCATGGCGCAGTGCCCGGTTTTTGAACGGCTCCTCATCCAGGACGGCATCCTGCTCTTCAAGTATTGGTTCTCGATCAGCCATGCGGAACAGGAGCGGCGGTTCAAATCCCGTCTGGATGATCCCATGCGGCAATGGAAGCTCTCGCCGATGGACCGGGAGGCAATCTTGCGGTGGGAAGACTACTCGCGGGCCAAGGACGACATGTTCGTGCAGACAGACACAGCGGAATCACCGTGGTACGTGGTGGAAGCCGAAGACAAACGCCGGGCCAGGATCAACCTCATCGCCCACCTACTATCCAGCATCGATTACACCGAAGTACGGACAGAGCAGGTGACCTTGCCGGAGCGGCCGAAGGCCGTCAACTACAAGCGCCCGCCGCGGGAACTGTTTCGCTATGTCCCGGACTTCGCGGCACGGCTGGAAAAGCCGGCCGAGGACTGAGCGGAGGAGAAGGCGGGGCTGACCTTGCCCAAATTGACGCTGCCCAATTGCGCTGCTGAATTGACTGGCTCAGTAGACTGCAGCATGGACATTGTGCGATACGTGACGCCGTTGCTTGGCACCTGGCAGGGACAAAACCGCTTCCGGCTCATGCCCACGGACGACTACAAGGACTCGGCGGCCACCGCCACAGTGCAGGTGACCGCGGCGCACTTTGCCAGTGTCGCCTACACCTGGTCAGACGGTGAGAGCCCGCAGGAAGGCCTGTTAATCCTGGCCGGCGGAGCCTCCGACGCGGATCCGGCCACCGCGGTGTGGCTGGACTCCTGGCACACGGGCCAGGCGCTGATGCAGTTCTCTGGGACCGTGGGCGGGGACGGTGTCCTCCGGCTCAACGGCTCCTACGCGGCGCCGACCGGCCCGGACTGGGGCTGGCAGATCCACCTGCACCCGGCGGAGGGCCAGGGCGGACGCATCACCATGCACAACCTCGTCCCCGGCGAGGACCCCTATCAGGTGGTGGAGCTGGTACTCGACCGGTAGGGTACCGGCATGGACATCATCCTCGTACCCGGATTCTGGTTGGACGCCTCGTCGTGGGAGGACGTCACCCCGCCGCTCACCGCGGCCGGGCACAAGGTCTACCCGCTGACGCTGCCGGGCCTGGAGTCGGCCGATGCGCTGCGCGCCGGCATCGGCCTGCGTACCCACATCGACGCCGTCGTGGCGAAGATCGATTCCTTTGACGCGCCGGTGGTCCTGGTGGGCCACTCCGGCGGCGGCGCCATCATCCACGGCGCCGTCGATGTCCGCCCGGACCGGGTGGCCCGGGCAATCTACGTGGACAGCGGTCCGCTCGCCGACGGCGGTCTCATCAACGACGAACTCCCGGCCGACGGTGACGATGTTCCGCTGCCGCCGTGGGAGTTCTTCGAAGACGCGGACCTCACCGACTTGACCGACGACCTGCGCGCCATGTTCCGCGCCCGCGCCATCCCGCAGCCCCGCGGCGTGGCCCAGGACCGGCAGCAGCTCAAGGATGAACGCCGCTTCGGGGTCCCGGCCACCGTCATCGCCTGCGAATTCCCGTCTACGATGCTGCGGGAAATGATTGCCGGGGGCCACCCGTACGTGGCGGAGCTCGGACGGATCCGCGAGGTCGACTACGTGGACCTGCCCACCGGCCACTGGCCGCAGTTCACCAAGCCGGCCGAGCTCGGCGCCGCCATCCTGGCCGCCGTCGACCGCACCTAGAGGAACTTGCCGGCCGGGTCACTGCTGAACTGGGGAAATTCCGCCGAAATTCCCCACCTTTGGAACCCGCCGCCAGCGCGTCCCGCCAAACCGCCGGCGATTTCCTGCGCATCGGCGTCAAACGCGGGGAAAATCCGCGCCCGCCGCGGCTCTTTCAGGCGTCTAAGGGCTCACCGTCAGTGGCCGAAGGGGTCCGGATCCACTCCCGGCATCCAGGTCAGGCCGGGAACGCCCCAGCCGCTGCGCTTGGCCTGCTTCATGGCCTTGCGCGCATAGCGGTCGATCAGCCGGTTGACGTAGAGCTTGCCGTCGAGGTGGTCGTACTCGTGCTGGATGACCCGGGCGAACCAGCCCGTCGCCTCGAATTCCACCGGCTTCCCGTCGCCGTCGAAGCCCTGGACCCTGGCCCATTCGGCGCGCTTGAGCGGATATTGGCCGCCGGGGAAGGACAGGCAGCCTTCCTCTTCCTCGTCGGGGTCCGGCAGCGCGCCGGAAATCTTCGAAAGTGTCAGGACAGGATTGACCACGACGCCGGTGGCCGGGGCGCCGTCGTCGTTGTCGTACTTGTACACGAAGAGCCGCTTGCCGACCCCCACCTGGGGGGCCGCCAGCCCGACGCCGTTGGCCGCGTCGTTGGTCTCGAACATGTCGGCGATCAGGGTGCGGAGCCCGTCGTCGAAGACGTCGACTTCCGCGGCCCGGCGGTGCAGCACGGGCTCGCCCCAGATCGTGATGGGCAGGACGGTCATATCAGGTGGTTCCTCAGGTGCTGGGGGAGACTCGGCCGGTCAGCCGGCGATGGTGCGGCCGACGACGTCGCGCATGATTTCGTTGGTGCCGCCGAAGATCGTCAGCAGCCGGGCGGCGAGGTAGGCCTGGGCCACCGGGTATTCCATGATGTAGCCGTAGCCGCCGTGCAGTTGCAGGCAGCGGTCCGTGACGGACTTGGCGCGCTCGGACGCCCACAGTTTGGCACGGGCAGCGCCTGCGGCGTCGAGCTCCCCGGCGTTGAACGCCAGGATGGCCTGGTCCACGTACGCTTCGGTGACCTCGACCTCCGTGAGGATGTCGGCGAGTTCGAAGCGGCTGTTCTGGAAATCGATGATCCGCTCGCCGAACGCATTGCGGTCCTTCGTGTAGCGGACGGTCGCCTCATAAGTGGCGCGCACGACGGCGGAGCTGGCCACGGCGATCGCCAGCCGGCCCTGGGGGAGCTGTTCGGCCGCGTACTGCAGGCCCTTGCCTTCCTCGCCCACGAGGTCAGCGTGCGGGACGCGGACGTTGTCGAAGAACAGTTCGGCTGTGTCGGAGGCTTTCAGGCCCATCTTGTCCAGCTGCTTGCCGGTGTTGTAGCCCTCGCCCTTCTGGACCATGAAGAGCGAGAACGAGTCGCGGTTTCCGCGCCCGCTGCCGCCGTCGGTGCGGGCCAGGACCAGGGAGGCGTCGCCGGAGATGCCGTTGCCAATAAACGTCTTCTGGCCGCTGATCAGCCAGTCGTCACCGTCGCGCACGGCCTTGGTGCGGATGCCGCGCAGGTCGGAGCCGGCGCCCGGTTCGGTCCAGGCGACGGAGGTGACTTTTTCGCCGGAAACCATGCCCGGCAGCCAGCGGGCCTTGAGGTCATCGGAGCCGTAGGCCAGCAGGTGGGGGAGGACCATGTCATCGTGCAGGTGGAACGCCAGACCGACCGCGAGGTGGTTGCTCTTAGCGAATTCTTCGTCGAGCACAGCCCGGAAGCGGTAGTCGGACATCCCCATGCCACCGAACTCCTCCGGCACGGCCAGGCCCAGCAGGCCCTGCTCACCGGCCGCCGACCACAGCTCCCGGGACATCATGTGGTCCTCGTCCCACTGGGCGTAGTGCGGGGCAACCGCGCGCACATTGAACTCCGCGGCCATCTCGCGGAACATCTCGTGGTCTTCTTCAAAGAGCTTGCGCTTCACTGCGTTTCCTTCCAATGACAGATCCCGGGACAACTGCGCCGTACTTCGGGCCCCGCCCGGCCGGCCTGTTCAGGCGGCGATCCCAGGACAGGCACGGACAGGGACACAGCCAAAAAACACAGTACAGACAACAAAGGCCGCACCGGATATCCGGTGCGGCCTTTGGAAAAGGTCGGACAATCACTGCCGTCCTTCATGAGGGTGAGCGACGGGGGTTGAACCCGCGACCTCCTGGACCACAACCAGGCGCTCTGCCAACTGAGCTACGCCCACCATGTGCCATATCAGGCCCTCCGGCGAACCGGCTGGCTGGAAAGGCAACGACAAATAGCTTACCTGTTGTTTGGGGGTGGTTTTGCCACTTTTGCGATTTTCACCAAAATTTCCCCGAAACGTGGCGCAGATTACCTTTCTGCGCCACCTCCCCCGCGGCGTTCCATCGGCTCCGCTGCGCGGGGGAGGGGTGTGCGGCCGCTACTCCGCCGGGGTGGCCTCTGCTGCTTCGCCGCCCATGACGCGCTTGGCGATCCGCTGGGCCGTGGCACTGTCCGGGCCCGGCGCGGGGACAAACACGGCCTCGCGGTAATACCGGAGTTCGTCGATGGAGTCCTTGATGTCGCCGAGGGCCCGGTGCCCGCCCAGCTTGGCGGGGGACTGAAAGTAGGCCCGGGCAAACCAGCGGCGGGAGAGTTCCTTGATGGTGCTCACGTCGATGACCCGGTAGTGCAGGTGCTCCACCACTTCGGGCATGTCGCGGACAAGGAACACGCGGTCGGTGCCCACGGAGTTGCCGCCGAGCGGGGCCTTCCGGGGGTCCGGCACCCATTTCTTGATGTAGGCGAGCACGGCTGTCTGCGCTTCGGCCATGGTCTTGCCGTGCGGCAGCTCCGCCAGCAGGCCCGAGCGCGTGTGCATGTCGCGGACAAAGTCGTTCATCTGGGCCAGCGCTGCGTCGTCGGGCTTGATCACGACGTCGACGCCGTCACCCAGGATGTTGAGCTCCGAGTCTGTCACCAGGGCGGCCACCTCGATGAGGGCGTCATTCTTGGTGTCCAGGCCGGTCATTTCGCAGTCGATCCAGACGATGCGTTCGTTAGTAATAGGCACCCGCTCAGCCTACCGTTCCGACGCCGCAGGGCCGTCCGGTGCTAGGATTTCGTCTACGCGGCCGTCGAATTATTTCGTCAACTTATTATTCAACGCGGCGCCCCGGGCCGGACAATGTGGCCGGCTGTGGGCGGAATTATGGCCCACAACAGATTGGACGATCCTGACATGACGGCGCCTGTGCCTGCGGCGGGGGAAACGGCTGCCGGTACGTCCCGCCCGTCCACGTCCCGCCCGTCCACGTCCCGCCGGACGGGGCTCGATTCGACTGCGCCCTCCCCGGCTGCGCTCTCCCAAGGGGCGGAAGGGGCCGTTGGCGACGTCGACAACCCCCGGTCCCCGATCCTTGCCGGGTTCCTGGGCTCGCTGTTCATGACGATCGGTTCGATCGGCGTCGGCTGGCTTGCCCCCGCGTCCGAACTCCGGCGCGTCCCGCTGTTCATCTGGATGCGCACCGAGGCCCTCGGCGTTGCCCTCTGCATTGTCCTGCTGGCCTTCGGCGGCATGCTGCTGGTCCGCGCCTGGCTGCGGCTCGGCCAGCGCGTCCGGGTCTGGGGGGCTGGCGCCCGCAAGGCCACGCTCCAGGCGACGGCGGCCTGGGGCCTGCCCCTGATGTTCTCCGTGCCGCTGTTCAGCCGCGACGTCTACGCGTACATCGGCCAGGGCCGGCTCATGGTGGAGGGCTTCAACCCGTACGAAAACGGCATCTCGGCGCTGTCCAACTACTTCCAGCTGGGCGCCGACAGAATGTGGACCGAAGCCCCCGTCCCGTACGGCCAGCTGTTCCTGTGGATCGAGCAGTTCGTGGTCTGGGCCACGAACGTGCACCCCGAAGGCAGCATCATGCTGTTCCGGATCGCCGCCCTGGTGGGCGTTGTCCTGTGCGTGATCTACGTGCCCAAACTGGCAGAGCTGCACGGCGTGAACCCGAACCGGGCCCTGTGGCTGACGGCAGCCAACCCGCTGTTCCTCACCAACTTCATCGCCAGCGTCCACAACGACTCCCTCATGATCGGCCTTGCCCTGGCCGGCCTCTATTACTGCGCCACCCGCCGGGTCATCCTCGGAATCGTGCTGGTCACGCTGTCCATCTCCGTCAAGCCGATCACGGTGGTCTTCCTGCCGTTCATCGGCCTGCTCTGGGCAGGCAAGGGCGCCAGCTGGCCGCGCAAGTTCGTCTTCTGGGCCCTCACGGCCGGCATCAGCCTTGCCCTGCTGTATCTCATGAGCCGGGTCAATGGCTTCGGCTTCGGCTGGATCAACGGGCTGTCCGCCCCCGGCAGCATCTGGATCTGGTACGCGCCCGTTGGCCTGGTGGGCCTGATCGTGGCCTCCATCTCCAACGCCTTCGGGCTCGACGGCTGGGGACTGGCCAAGTGGGCGTTCGACGCCGGCAAGCTGCTCGCCGTCGGGATCGTCGCCTGGCAGATCTTCCGCGGTGACTACGACCGGCTGATGCGCCGCCTCACCCTGGCGTTCGCCGCCGTCGTGCTGCTGTCCCCGATGATCCAGTCCTGGTACATCGTCTGGCTCATCCCGCTCTTCGCCGTCACCGGCATCCGCGACGACTGGCAGGTCAAGGCGCTCTACTTCATCGTGTCCTTCTTCATGGTGTACGCGATCTCGGACCAGCTCGATGTCTTCCCGTACCTGCAGACCGCGGACCTGGGCCTTGCCCTGGCGCTGGCCCGCAACGCCGCGGCGATCATCGCGTTGCTGTTTGCGCTGTACCTGATCTTCCTGGACCGGAAGACCAAGCTGCTGTTCACCAAGTCGGACGAGCCGGTCACCACGCGGCCGATCATTTAGGCCGGCAGGTTCCTGAGCGCTTCCTTGCGGGAGAGCGGGCTGAGTTCGTCCCAGTGCCGCTGCACGAACGCCCGCACCCAGGCCGGATCCGTCCTGGCGTATTGGCGCAGCGCCCACCCGATCGCCTTGCGGATGAAGAACTCCGGGTCATCGAGGTTGGCCTCGATCACAGCGGCGAGGAGGGCCGTGTCCGTGGCGGCCTTCGCCCCCAGCTGAGCGGTGATGGCGGCCCGCCGGACCCAGAAGTCCCCGTCCCTGCTCCAGCGCCCCAGCACCGGCGTGAGTTCTGTCCGGTGCGCCTGCAAAAGCGCGCCCAGGCGGTGCGCCACCCCGTCCACCAGGTCCCACCACGCCCCGGTGCGGATGATTTCCTCGTACACGGCCAGCATGCTGAGCTGCCCGGCGGCGGGCTTGAGCCCCGTGAGCTCGATCGCGGCATAGCGTTCCTCACGGAAGCAGGCATTCCGCCACAGCACGAGCACCGTGGACTGCAGATCCGCCAGACCGCCCGGCGGGTGCTCCGCGGCCGCGGACTTAACGATCCTGCGTACCTCGGGAACCCGCACGCCCAGGAACGGCATCTGCGATTTCATGTAGGCCTGCGCCCCCGCGGCGCGGCCAGGATCCGCCGCCGCCTGCAGCCGGCCGCGGATCGCGTCAGTCAGTTCCGTGGTGGTCATGAGGCCACTGTAGACATCCTGCGGCGGGCCCTAGAGTTGAACCCAGCAAGCCGTGGTTCCGCGTCGGAAGGAAACCCATGTCCATGATCAAGAGTCCCGAAGAGATCGCACTGATGCGCGAGGCCGGACGGGTGGTCGCCACCACCCTGGCCCGGGTCCGGGAGGCCGCCGCCGTCGGCGTCTCGCTCAAGGAACTGGACGAGGTCGCCGCGGCGTCCATCGCCGACGCCGGCGCCACACCGGCGTTCCTGAACTACCGGCCGCGGTGGGCGGCAGTGCCGTTTCCCGGGGTCATCTGCACGAGCGTCAACGACGCCGTCGTGCACGGCATCCCCAACGAGTACCGGCTGCAGGACGGGGACCTGCTGAGCGTGGACTGCGGCGCGTTCCTGGACGGCTGGTGCGGCGATGCCGCCGTCAGCTTCATCGTGGGGACCCCGGACCCGGTGGACCAGGCCCTCATCGAGGCCACGGACGCCGCCCTCGCCCGGGGGATCGAAGCGGCAAGGATCGGGAACAAGATGGGCGACCTCGCCTACGCGATCGGCGGGGCAGCGCGCCGGGCAGGCTACGGGCTGCTCGCCGACCACGGCGGCCACGGGATCGGCCGGACCATGCACGCAGAGCCGCCCGTGCCCAACGACGGACGTCCCGGCCGCGGCATCAAACTGACCGAGGGTCTGGTCATCGCCATCGAGCCGATGCTGATTCTCGGCCGCAAGGACGACTACTACCATGACGACGACGAATGGACCCTCCGGTCAGCAAACGGCCGCCGCGCGGCGCACAGCGAGCACACGGTGGCCATCACCGCCGACGGGCCCGTAATCCTGACCCTGCCCTAGGGCCCGCGGTCCGCGCCGGGCGGAGGCACTGTCAGGCGGACGACGGCGCGTCCCGGCACCGCGTCGCTGACCACCGTGAAGCCGGCCGCCTGGAAGAGTCCGAGGGTGCCGTGGTAGAGGTCTGACGGACCGGCCTTGGGCCGTTGCGCGGGGTCAACCGGATAACCCTCCACCACGGTGGCGCCGTGGGCGAAAGCGTGTTCGACGGCGGCGGCAAGCAGCGCCCCCGCCACACCGGTCCGTCGCTGGCCGGGGGAGACAACAAAACAACTGACGGACCACACCTGGTTGGCGCCGGGATCGCGGGTGGCGTCGGGGGCGGACGCCAGAACCTTCGAGCGCACGATCCGTGGGTAGCACCCGCGAGGCTCGACAGCGCACCAGCCCACTGGATTCCCGTCGCGGAAAGCCAGCACCCCGGGCGCCGGCTGGCCGCCGTCGAACTTGTCCCGCAATTGGTTCTTCCGCTCATCCGGGGTGGACGCGGACCACTGGGGGCCGGTCAGGGCGAAGAACCGGCACCAGCAGCGTGAGGGTTCGCCGCGGACGCCAAAGAGACGCTCGACGTCGGGCCAGTCCGCCGCGGCGGTGGTGATGGCTGCCTGGGTCCGGGGTTCTGCTTCGCCCATGGAAAGAGGGTAGCGCCTGGCGGTTCTAGCGGGTGCGCGTCAGCGGCGGTGTCAGCGCGTGCTCGTCAGCGCGTGCCCGGGCTGGCCTGGCGGCGGACACGATGCGCGGCGAGCCGGAGTTGAATGATGCGGGCGGCTCCGGCGATGGCGACCAGCACGCCCCCGCCCACGGCCGCGATGAACAAGGCAATGCCGAGCGGGACCGAGCCTTCGAAGCCAAAGAACTTCACCTGCACATATTCCTGGTTCTGCAGGATGAAGGCGATGAGCAGGATCAGCACCACCAGCGCGCATGCAACCGCGGCCCAGACCATCCCCGCGCGGGTGACCTGGCGCGATTCCGGGGCAGGAACCGGGGCCTGGCGCGTTTCCGGGGCGGGGGCCGGCGCCGAGGGTGCCTCTGCACGGGACGCTTCAATCTCGGAGGTCACGGGCCCGGTCCCGGATCCGGACGCGGCATCAGCCGCCCCCGGGTACTGGGTGGCGGGGGCGTCGTCGGAATGGTTCGAGTCGAACCTGCGGGGTGTCTCGGTCATGGCGGCCGTACCTTTCGATTGCGGGCAGGGCGCACAGGCTTTCCCTGACGGCCTGCCGGTATCTCAATACTAAGCGTGCTGATGGCTGGCGCGGTGTCCGGGCAGTTGGCGCGGGGTTCGGGCTGTTGGCACCGGCCCGGGGACGGTATAGCGTCACAGCAAAGCGAATGCCTTGAAGAGGAGGCGCGGCCGTGACCATTATTGACAACGCCGTCTACGTGGACGGTCACCGGACCGCCGACCCGGAAGGCCTCGAAGAGACGTATTTTCTCCTGCGGCAGCGACAGGGCATGGCCTGGATCGGGCTCTACCGGCCGGAACCTGAGGAGCTGCGCTCGGTGGCCGAGGAATTCGACCTGAGCCACCTGGCCGTCGAGGACGCGCTCGCCGGCCACCAGCGGGCCAAGCTGGAACACTACGGTGAGACGCTATTCCTGGTGTTGCGGCCTGCCCGGTACTTGGACGAAGTGGAGAAGGTCGAGTTCGGCGAGATCCATGTGTTCGCCGGCCCGGACTTCGTGGTGACTGTCCGTCGTGCAGAGTCTCCCGATCTTGCCCGGGTGCGCCGGCGGATGGAGTCCGAGCCGGAGTTCCTGGCGCTCGGTCCGGATGCGGTGTTGTATGCGATTCTGGACCAGGTGGTGGACGAGTACGAGCCGGTGGCCGCGGGGCTGGAAAACGACATCGATGAAATCGAAGACGACCTGTTCGCCGCTGATCCGGGCGTATCGCGCAGGATCTATGAACTCTCCCGCCAGGTCATCACGTTCCAGCGTGCCACGGCCCCGCTGGCCGGAATCCTGCAGACCCTGATGGGCAGCGGACCGGACGGGGTGCCGGACCCCGAACTGCAGGACCATTTCCGGGACGTCCTTGATCACGCCATCAGGCTGGGGGAGCGGGTGTCTGCCTTTCGTGCGCTGCTGCAAAACGCGCTGGCCGTCAATGCAGCCCTCGTTGCCCAGCGGCAGAACGACGAAATGCGGCTCCTGACGGAATCGAGCTTCGCCCAAAACGAGCAGGTCAAGCGGATCTCGTCGTGGGCTGCCATCCTGTTCGCGCCGACGTTGATCGCGTCGATTTACGGCATGAACTTCCGCGACATGCCAGAGCTTGACTGGATCTTTGGCTATCCGATGGCACTCGCGCTCATGATCGGCATGGGCGGGATTCTGTTTCTGACCTTCAAACACAACAAGTGGATCTGAGGCTCCGGCCGGGACCCGCAGGAAAGGTTCGACGAGCCTGGGGGCCAAGGGTGAGGCTCTACGCCATTTTCAGCGCGGGTCAGGGATTTCAGTGGGCATGCAGTGGATCCCAAGACCCCGGATTGAAATAGGAAGCGGCTCTGACCTTGCGTTGTCGCAGGTCAGAGCCGCTCTCTTGTGCCCCAGGAGGGAATCGAACCCCCGACCGGCGGATTAGAAGGCCGCTGCTCTATCCCCTGAGCTACTGGGGCACGCTGGTGCCCACCGGCTGCTGCCGGGGACGCCTCAAAAAGTTTACAGTGCCGGACGGCCTGTGGGGGTCAACGCTGGCCGGTGGCTGGTTCTGCGGCCGGACTACTCCCCAACATGACTCCCCACGCCGTTGCCGGCAGCCAGTTTTCCACATGGCACCGCCGGGCCCTCGTCGCCCGCGGACCACGGCGGGATGCTGGAACTGCCCGGCAGGGCACGACAATTCGAGACAGGACATGAGAATGAGCGACAACATTACGGTCCGTGGCTTCGTGGCCTCGGAGATCAGAAGCGCGACCACCCCTGGTGGCGTGGCCACAGCGTCCTTCCGGTTCGGCGCCACCGAGCGCCGCTACGACCGCGGCTCCAGCACCTGGGTGGATGGCAACACCAACTGGTTTACTGTCCAGGGCTACCGGCAACTGGCCGGCAATATCGGCTGCAGCATCAAGAAAGGCCAGCGGGTCATCGTGGTTGGCAGGCTGAAGATGCGCAGCTGGGAAAAGGACGGCAGGGTTTACCACGACGCCGAAATTAATGCGGAGTCAGTCGGCCACGACCTCATGTGGGGCTCTGCCAACTTCACCCGCTCAGCCGGGGCCGGAAGCCAGACAGCAGCCGGACCCGGTGCCACCGGTGCGCCTGGCAGCGGGGACGGCGACGACGGCGGACCACAGCGCCAGCCAGGGGATTCAGGCGGAGACGCCGGCGGAGACGGCGAGGACGACACTGACAGTCACGCGACATTCATCGATGACGCGAGCGGTGAGGAAGAGGAGGTGGACCAGGAAACGGGAGAACTGAAAGGGGCCGCGGCCTGAGTTCCGGCGGGGTCGGCGGGGCAATGCCGATCGGCCCCGGATCGGGGCACCACCGCGTGGCAGAATTGCCGGATGCCACACGCCAGGATCGCCGCGGGACGCGCCGCGGCCACCACCGTTGCGGGACCGGCAGCCGCTACTACCGCCGGCCGCGGCGCCGCACGTCGCCGCGGCCGGGCCGTTCCGGTGATCGCAACCGCGGTGCTCCTGATCGCAGCGTCAGCCTGTTCGATCTCGGCAGGCGGCAGCGGCGCCGGGGCCTCTGGAGCCAAGCATTCTGAAGGCACGCCTTCCGTTGCGTCTTCGGTGCTGCCTGAGCCGACGCGCGCCGGCGAGGCCACGGCATCCGGATCCGACTTGAAATCCACCGTCGAGACGGTCCTGAACGCGGCCGTCCGCGGCGGGGGACAGCCCCAAACTGCGGGCGGGCCGCCGACGCCGTCGAGGCCGCCGTGCGCGCCGGCAGCAACTGCATCGTTGCCCAGATCCGCAACGGCAGCGTCGCGGTCAGCGTGCTGCCGGGCTTGGCCTCCGGCGGCTGCCTCGTAGGCGTCCAGGACTGAGCCGGGCCGTCCAGGGGGCGCGTCGGGGCTGACGGAATGTGAGTTATCCCCGCCGAACCACTAGATTTGTAGGCATGGCGGAATTTATCTACACAATGACCAAGGCCCGTAAGGCTGTCGGCGAAAAACTCATCCTCGATGACGTAAGCATGTCCTTCTTCCCGGGGGCCAAGATTGGCGTTGTCGGCCCGAATGGTGCCGGTAAGTCCACCATTCTCAAGATCATGGCTGGTTTGGACACGCCCTCCAACGGTGAGGCCCGGCTCAGCCCCGGCTACACGGTAGGCATCCTGCTGCAGGAGCCGCCGCTGAACGAAGACAAGACCGTCCTGGGCAACGTCCAGGAAGGCGTCGGCGAGATCTACGGCAAGATCCTGCGCTTCAACGCGATCTCCGAAGAAATGGCCAGCCCCGACGCTGACTACGATGCCCTTCTCGAGGAAATGGGACAGCTGCAGGAAGCGATCGACGCGGCCGACGCCTGGGACATCGATTCCCAGCTGGAACAGGCCATGGACGCACTGCGCTGCCCGCCCGCCGATGCCGATGTCACCCTGCTCTCCGGTGGTGAGCGCCGCCGCGTCGCGCTGTGCAAGCTCCTGCTGCAGAAGCCGGACCTGCTGCTGCTCGACGAGCCCACCAACCACCTGGACGCCGAGAGCGTGCTGTGGCTGGAACAGCACCTCTCCAGCTACTCCGGCGCCGTCCTGGCCGTCACCCACGACCGGTACTTCCTTGACCACGTGGCCGAGTGGATCGCCGAAGTGGACCGCGGCCACCTCTACCCGTACGAGGGCAACTACTCCACGTACCTCGAGAAGAAGCGCGCCCGCCTGGAAGTCCAGGGCAAGAAGGACGCCAAGCAGGCCAAGCGCCTGACCGAGGAACTCGAATGGGTCCGGTCCAACGCCAAGGGACGCCAGACCAAGTCCAAGGCCCGTCTGGCCCGCTACGAGGAAATGGCTGCCGAGGCGGACCGCACCCGCAAGCTCGACTTCGAAGAGATCCAGATCCCGCCGGGACCGCGCCTCGGCGGACTCGTGCTGGAGGCCAAGGATCTCCAGAAGGGCTTCGATGACCGCACCCTGATCGACGGCCTGTCCTTCACCCTGCCCCGCAACGGCATCGTCGGCGTCATCGGCCCCAACGGCGTCGGCAAGTCCACGCTCTTCAAGACCATCGTGGGACTGGAACCGCTCGACGGCGGCGAACTGAAGATCGGCGATTCCGTCAAGATCTCCTACGCCGACCAGAGCCGCGGCGGCATCGACCCGAATAAGACCCTGTGGGAAGTCGTGTCCGACGGCCTCGACTACATCCAGGTCGGCCACGTCGAAATGCCGTCCCGTGCCTACGTGGCCGCCTTCGGCTTCAAGGGCCCGGACCAGCAGAAGAAGGCCGGGGTGCTCTCCGGTGGTGAGCGCAACCGCCTCAACCTTGCGCTGACCCTCAAGCAGGGTGGCAACCTCCTGCTCCTCGACGAACCGACTAACGACCTCGACGTCGAAACCCTCAGCAGCCTCGAAAACGCCCTGCTCGAATTCCCGGGCTGCGCCGTCGTCGTCTCGCACGACCGCTGGTTCCTGGACCGGGTGGCCACTCACATCCTGGCCTACGAAGGCGACGAGGAGAACCCGTCCAAGTGGTACTGGTTCGAGGGTAACTTCGAGTCCTATGAGGAGAACAAGGTGGAGCGCTTGGGCCCGGATGCGGCCAAGCCGCACCGGGTAACGCACCGCCGCCTCACCCGCGACTAAGCCCACACGGCTTGAGCGCCACGAAAAAGCCGGCTCCCGCGGGAGCCGGCTTTTTGTGTGCCGTGGAGTCTTAGTGCGAGCCAGCGGATGGGCGGCCTAGCCGCCCTCGACTAGACGGTCGCCTGCGCGCCGCCCTTCACTGTGTTCTTGAAGTCGTTGTTCTTGAAGTCGTTCGGGACGCGGACCATGCCTTCCTGCGCCACCGTCGCCACATGCCGGCCGTCCCGGCTGAAAATCTTGCCGGTGGCGAGACCCCGCGCGCCCTGGGCACTGGGGGATTCCTGGACGTACAGGAGCCATTCGTCGACCCGAACCGGCCGGTGCCACCACATGGCGTGGTCCAGGCTCGCCACGGACATCCCCGGCGTAATCCAGCTCATCCCGTGCTTGCGGAGAACCGACTCCAGCAGGGTGTAATCACTCGCGTAGGCCAGGGCGGCCCGGTGCAGGCCGGCGTCGTCGGGCATCGGACCGAAGGTCTTCATCCAGACGGCGTTGCGCGCTTCCTTGGGTCCATTGGCCGAGACGTAGAGCGCCGGATCGACGTGGCGGATATCGAAGGGCCGCTCGTAGGCCCAGTGCCGGGCCACGGGGTGATCGAACTTGCCGAGCAGCTCGGCGGTGCTGGGCAGGGACTCGGGGTCCGGGATCCCGGCGGGCATCTCGGACTGGTGCTCGATCCCTTCGTCCTCGGCTTGGAAGGACGCGATCATCGACAGGATGGGCATGCCCTCCTGATAGGCGTGGACCCGGCGGGCCGAGAAGGACCGGCCGTCGCGCAGGCGCTGCACGCCGAAGGTGATCGGTTGGTTGGCGTCGCCTGGCCGGAGGAAGTAGCCGTGCATGGAGTGCACACTGCGGTCCGGATCGACAGTGCGGCTGCCGGCTATCAGGGACTGTGCCAGCACCTGGCCGCCGAAGACGCGGTGCAGTGGCTGCTGCTGGGAAGGGCCCATGAAGATGTCCTCGTCCGTCCGTGCGCCCTCGAGCTCGCCGAGGTTGAGGAGTTGGATGAGCGAGGAGGTGGGGTCCTGGGTCGGGAGCCCCAGCAGTCCGGCTTCGGCTTCAGTCATGCTCTGACTCTAGACGGGGTCCGGCGCCGCTCCAAAGAAGCGCAGCCGGTAGAGTCAGTAGTGTGTCTGATGTCCTAACCCAGCCCCTGCAGTTCACCGATCCGCGCGACCTCGACGACCTGCGCACCTTCGCGACGCGCGCCAAGTCCATTGACGACGGCGCCATCCGGCTCCAGGCCGCGGGCCCGGTCCTGGCCGCCTACGTCTGCGTCCTGCGGCCCCGGCTCCTGGGCGAATCCACCCCCACCATCCTGGGTCTGCGGACCATGGCGCTGGCACAGCCGGCGGACACTGACGTGACGGTGCCGCTGTCCGCCGTTCTGGACCGTTTGGCGCGGGCGGGGGAGCACGACGTCGAACTTCCCGTCCCGCCGATGACCGTCAGCGAGTCTTGGGCCGGGATCGGGGCGCCGCGGGCCGGCTGGGAACTGCTCGGCACCGTCCAGGACGCTGCCCTGCGGGCCGCCGCCGAGGCCGGCATCAGGGAGATCGCCGCGATCATCCCGGACAAGCCCGGTGCGCTGATCGTCAACAACGCCCGGGCAACGGTCTGGGGCCGGGAACTGCCCGACGCCGGCGGCCTGCCGGCCGGAGCCGCGTTCGCCGCGCTGACCCTGGGCTTCCTGGCAGAGAGCGAGCAACGGCTCTACCGGGCCGGGCGCTGGTTCCGGCTCAGCGGCACCCGCGGCCACGTGCTGGTCCGGACCGGTACCGGGCTCTAGGAAGCCTCCGGCACCCTCCGTTCAGGCCTCCGACGGGCTGTTCACCATGGACAGGGCTGCCCGCTCCATGTAGTCCCAGAGCGTTCCCTCGTACAACGGCGGCAGCTGCAGGGCATCCACCGCGGCGCGCATGTGGAACAGCCAGCGTTCCTTGGCCTCCGGTGTCACCCGGAACGGCATGTGGCGCATCCGCAGCCGCGGATGCCCGCGTTCCTCGCCGTACGTGGTGGGACCGCCCCAGTACTGTTCCAGGAACATCAGGAAGCGCCGCTTGGCCGGGCCGAGGTCCTCTTCCGGGTACATGGCGCGCAGCAGCGGATCGGTCGCGACGCCGTCGTAGAAGACATCGATGAGCTTCACGAAGGTCTCGTGTCCGCCCACGGCGTCATAGAAATTGTCCGTATAGCCGGGCTGGCTGAACGGGTCGTTCTGCAGCAGCTGCCTGGGCTGGCTGGGTTCGCCAGCGCTGGGAATCGTCATGGCTCTATTCTCCGGCCTGCTGCTGCGGCGTGGAATCGGCCTCGTCGGCCTGCGGGGCAGTCGGTGCGATGTAATTGCCCTGGGAACGGTTGCCCACGCGCAGGATTTCGCCGTTGCGCAGGTACCAGATGGTGCCGTCGTCCGCGCGGACGCGGGTGATCCGCAGGTTCATGGCCTCGACCGTGCCCACCACCTCGGAGGTCTCGATGACATCGCCGATCCCGTACTGGTCCTCGAGGGTGATGAAGATGCCGGCCAGGAAGTCGCGGATCAACTGCTGAGCGCCGAAGCCGATGGCGATACCGAGGATACCGACGCTGGTCAGCAGCGGTGCAATGTCCACGTTCAGGTATTTGAGCACGTACACAATGGTGAGGACGGCCACCAGGACGCCGACAACGCTATTGAGCAGTGCACCAATTGTGTGGGCCCGTTGGACCCGGCGCTCGTGGTCCAGTGCCCGCAGAGCGGGAGTCACCCAGCGGAAGTGCCGCTTCTTGAAGAATGTGCTGCCCTCGGCGACACGCTTGGTGATTCCGGCGATCACGAAGGATGCCAGCAGCCACACGGAGACGCCGATCCCCAGGCTTATCAGGGCGCCCGGCAGGTTGACGGCGGCGATTTCTTGAGCGGTGATTGGTTCGATGGTGGTCAGGCTGATCATCAGTGGGGGAAAACTCCTTGTTGCTGCGTCCCGGCTGCCGGCAGCCGGGCTGGGCGTCCGGATAGGCGCCGGGCGTTCGCCGGGCGCATAACACTCTGGTCTACTTCAACATTAGCGCCGTAGCGTGACCCCATGCGCATCCTGGTTCTCGGCGGCACCGTCTTCCTGTCAGCGGAAATAGCCCGGCAGGCCCTGGCGGCCGGCCACGACGTCACCTGCCTGGCCCGCGGTACCGCCTCCCCGCCGCCCGACGGCGCCACGTGGCTGCGCGCGGACCGCTCGCAGGGGAAGACTGCCTACGAGGGGGCCGCCGCCAGCGGCGGTTGGGACGCCGTCGTCGACGTCTCGCGGGACCCTGACCAGGCGCGGGAGGCGCTCGAGGCACTGGCCGGCTCGGCCCGGCACTGGACCTTCATCTCGAGCTGTTCGGTCTACGCGGACCATTCCGTGGCCGGAGCCGCCGAGGACGCCCAGGTGCTCCCGCCGCTGGCTGCGGGCACGGAACTCAGCATGGATAACTACGGCGAAGCCAAGTCCGCGATCGAGCACCTGACCTGGGAACTGGCAGGGGACAAGGCGCACCTTTGCCGTGCCGGGCTGATCGGCGGACCGGGGGACGGCTCTGATCGTTACGGGTACTGGCCTGCCCGTTTTGCCCGGGACGATGATCCCGTCCTGGTCCCGGACATCCCCGCTGACGCCACCCAGATCATCGATGTCCGCGACCTCGCGGCCTGGATCCTCACCGCCGCCGAAAACGGGACCACCGGGGCGTTGAACGCCGTCGGTGAGCCGGTGCCCTTTGCCGCCTACCTGGAGGAAGCCCGTCAGCTCGCCGACGCCGACTCCGGGGTCGTTGTCGCCCCCGAGGACTGGCTGGTGTCCCACGGCGCGAACTACTGGGCCGGGCCGGACTCGCTGCCGCTGTGGCTGCCGCCCGGCCACGAGGGTTTCGCGACCCGCAGCAATGACGCCGCCCGGGCAGCCGGGCTGTGGCTGCGGCCCTGGATGGACACGCTGCGGGACACCCTGGAAGATGAATGCCGCCGCGGGCTCGGCCGTGAACGCAAGGCCGGAATGAGCCCGGAGACGGAGCGCCGGATCGTGTCCGAGTACCGGGCAGAGGCCTCGGCCGGGCGCGGCTGACGGTCCCGCCTGAGGCGTTCAGTCCACGCTTGTTCAGTCTGCTTGGCCCTCCACCACCGCCGTGGGCTCGTGCAGCACCGGGAAGTTGACGCTGCGGGCGATGAAACAGACCTTGTTGGCCTCGACGTGGAGCTCCTCCAGGACATCCGGGGCCGCCGGTTCCGCCACGGTCACCCGGGGCTTCAGTGTGACGGATTCGAACTGCCCGCTGCCGTCCCGGTTGGTCCGCATCAGGCCCTCGGCCCGGTCCTCATAGGCCGTCACCACCACGCCGTGCTTCACGGCCACGTGCAGGAAGGAGAGCATGTGGCACTGCGAGAGTGCGGCCAGGAGCAGCTGTTCGGGGTTGTAGCGCTGCCGGTCCCCGTGAAAGGTCGGATCGGCTGAGCCGTGCAACACCGGCAGCCCGGGGATCTCGACGTCGTGGTCGCGTGAATATCCGCGGTAGGAGGACGTACCGGCCCCGAGGTTCCCGGTCCAGCGGACAGTCAGCGCATAGCGGTGTTCGTCAAGGCTCATGACTCCAGCCTAGAACGACGGAACCCCGGCGCCGCACAGGGGCGGCGCCGGGGTTCCAGGATTGCCGGGGGAGCGCGGCTCCTAGCCCACGTCGGCCTGGCGGGCCCGCAGGGCGCGGGCAACGCCGTCGCGGTTCTCCAGCATCATCCGGCGCAGCGCCGAGCTGCCCTCCGGCAGTGCGGCCAGGAACTCATCCGTGCGGTCCACCGTGGCCTGCGTGGTCAGCTGGGCCGGGTAGAGCCCGACGACGATCTGCGAGGCCAGCGCGTGGGTGCGGTTGGCCACGATGCCCGGGACGGCCTCGAAGTACTTCTCGGCGTACGGCTCGAGCAGGGACGTGTCCAGGACCCGGGTAAAGCCGGCCACCGCGGAGCCCTGCAGGGCGTTGGACAGGTCGCCCTTGACCACAATCGATTCCCAGGCCTCGGCCTTGGCCTCCGGAGTGGGGATGGCGGCCTTGGCCTGGGCCGCCGCGTTCTGGCCGTTGGAGGTGTTGTCGTGCGCCAGCTCCTCGTCGATCCGCTCCTGTCCGGCGCGGCCGCCTGCCACGAGGGACGTCAGCAGCTCCCAGCGCAGGTCCTGGTCCACGCTCAGCCCGTCGAGGGTGAGCGAGCCGTCCAGCAGCCCGGACACGGTCTCCAGTTGCCCGGCGCTGCGGGCCAGCAGGGCGTAGGACTTCACGAACTGCAGCTGGGCGTCGGAGCCGGCAGGCACGGCCGAGGCGAGCCCCCAGAGCTTGTCGGCCGCCGCCACGGCGGTGGCTTCCTGGTGCTCCTCGGCCACGTAGAAGGTCAGCGTGGTGGCGAGCTGCCGGAGCTGGACCAGGATCACGGAGGAATCGGATTCCTCGGCAATGTTGGCGAGGATCAGGTCCACGTACCCGCGGGCCGGGGATTCGCCGTCGCGCGCCGCGTCCCAGGCTGAGCCCCACACGAGCGTGCGGGGAAGGCTCTGGCTGAAGTCCTTCAGGTGGGCCGTCGCGGTGGCGAGGGACTTCGGATCCAGGCGGACCTTGGCGTAGGCGAGGTCGTCGTCGTTGAGCAGGATCAGGTCGGGCTGGATCAGGCCGGCCAGGGCCGGAACTTCGGTGCGCTCGCCGTCGACGTCGAGCTCTTCGCGGTGCACGCGCTCCAGCTTGCCGGCGCCGTTGAGGTTGTAGAAGCCGACGGCGAGGCGGTGCGGCCGCAGCGTCGGCTCGCTCTCGATCGCCGACTGCACGATGGCGAAGGAGCCGATGGTGCCGTCCGCGTCCGCCGAGATTTCCGGTGTCAGGGTGTTGACGCCGGCGGTCTCGAGCCAGAGCTGGCCCCAGCGTTCCAGGTCGCGGCCGCTGGCCTTCTCGAGTTCGGCCATGAGGTCGCTGAGCTCGGTGTTCTGCCAGGCGTGCTTGCTGAAGTACTCGCGCACCCCGGACATGAATTCCTCCGGGCCCACCCAGGCGACGAGCTGGCGCAGCACCGAGGCGCCCTTGGCGTAGGTGATCCCGTCGAAGTTGACCTCGACGTCCTGGAGGTCGTTGATCTCGGCGAAGATCGGGTGCGTGGTGGGCAGCTGGTCCTGCCGGTACGCCCAGGACTTCTCCACGGAGGCGAACGTGGTCCAGGCGTGACCGAACTCAGTGTTCTCCACGGCGGCCAGGTGGGACATGTACTCGGCAAAAGACTCGTTGAGCCAGAGGTCGTTCCACCAGCGCATCGTGACGAGGTCGCCGAACCACATGTGCGCGAGTTCGTGCAGGACGGTGATGGCGCGGCGTTCCACCTGGGCGTCGGTGACCTTGCCGCGGAAGACGTAGCCTTCCAGGATGGTGACGGCCCCGGCGTTTTCCATGGCGCCGGCGTTGAACTCCGGCACGAAGAGCTGGTCGTACTTCTCGAACGGGTAGGGGCAGCCGAACTGGGCCTCGAAGAATTCGAAGCCCTGCCGGGTGAGTTCGAAGATGTTGTCGGCATCGAGGTACTGCATCAGCGACTTGCGGGCGAAGATGCCCAGCGGGGTGACCCGGCCCTCCGCCGACGTGACCTCGCTGCGCACCGACTGGTACGGCCCGGCGATCAGCGCGGTGACGTAGGAGGAGAGCCGCGGAGTCGGCGTGAACTCCCACACGGAGCGGGCGCCGCCGTCGGCGCCGGGGGTGGTCTCGACCGGCACTGGGGTGGGGGAGTTGGACACGAGGTCCCAGTGCGAGGGGGCCGTGACTGTGAAGGTGAAGCTGGCCTTGAGGTCGGGCTGTTCGAAGACGGCGAACATGCGGCGCGAATCCGGGACCTCGAACTGGGTGTAGAGGTAGACCTCGTTGTCCACCGGATCCACGAAGCGGTGCAGGCCTTCGCCGGTGTTCATGTACGGGGCGTCGGCCACCACGATCAGGTGGTTCTCGGCCGCCAGGTCCGGGAGCTCGATCCGGACGCCGTCAGAGACCTCGGCCGGATCCAGTTCGCGGCCATTGAGGCTCACGCTGTGCACGGCGTGGGTCACGGCGTCGATGAAGGTCGACGAGCCGGGCTTGGCCCGGAACGTCACGGCCGTGGTGGAGCCGAAGACTTTCTCGCCGCGGGTCAGGTCCAGGCTGACCTCGTAGGAGTCGACGTCGATCAGGGCGGCGCGCTCGCGGGCTTCGGCGCGGGTCAGGTTCATACCGGGCAAAGGGGCCTCCAGAAGAAGATGGATACAGCCGGCCGGCCGCAGCCGCCGGCGATACTGTGAAATCATTCTTTCACGTCAGGAGCCTTTGGCAAGGTAGCCCGGTCACAATGTCACCCCCAAAGCCTCTGCACCCAGTCCACGATTTGCCACGAATGGCCCTTAGACCGATGCCTTAGCGGCCATTCGTGTCAGATGGGTGCGGATTGGGGCGGCGCGGCTAGATGTGGCGGGCACTGCGTTGCGTCGGCTTCAGCGGCGGACCTCAGACTCGGCGTCGGCCTCGGCCTCGGGCGGGGATCTCGGCGTCGGCCTCGGCCTAGGGGCGGGGACCTCGGCGTCGGCCTCGGGCGGGTTCTTTGCGGGGCTGCGCGGGCCCGCACCCCATCGGTTCACCACAGATGGCCGCTACGGAACGTGCTTAGCGGCCATTCGTGTCAGATGAGCCACGTTCCCTCCCGTCGGCCTCCTGACCTGCGCGCACGTCCCCAGATCCCTCAAGGTGCGGCCGCGGTAGCGTTGGGGTATGGGAAAGATCCGTGACTCAGTTGATGCCAGGGCGATGCGCTTTGCCATCGGTTTCCCAATCATGCTGGCGGCCGGATTTGTGGTGTGTGCGCTTCTGGTGCGCCGGGATCTGCCCGAGCCGCTGGCCATCCGCTGGACCGACGCCGGTGCCGCCGACTTCGCGCCGTTCACCGCAGTCACGGGCGCCGGTGCCTCGCTGATCGTGGTGATCGGCTGGGCCGTGCTGCTGCAGGCCGTGCCGCTGTCCCGCCCCGCGATGATGCGCCGCATCATGATGGGCGCCGGCCTGTCCATGAGCCTCTTCGTCACCACCGTCCTCGCCGCCATGCTCGTGGGCCAGCTCGGATTGCCCGATGCGCGGGGATCCCATGTGGACGCCTCGGTCCTGGCCCTCGGCAGCGGCGCGGCCCTCGGCCTGGGCGTCGTCATGGGGTTCGTCTTCAAAGCCGACGAGCGCTGGTCCGTCGATGACGACCTCGCCGTCCGGCAGGCGCTCGAGCGCGAACGGGATCCGGATTTGGCCAGGGACCGGGTCAGCCTCTGGGTGCACGCCCGCAGCTCGATCTTCGTCATGCTCGGCATCGCGACACTTCTGCCCGCCGCCCTGCTCACCATCGCCGTGCCGTGGCTGTCCGTCATCCTGGTGGCCGCTGCCTTGGTGGCCGCGGCGTTCCTGGTCGCCCGGATCCGGGTTGACCGCAGCGGCCTGCACGTCTTCGCGGCAGGGTTCGTCCGGGTGATGGAGGTTCCGGCCGCGGCCATCGACGCCGCAACGCCCAGGGATGTCACGGCGGCGGACTATGGCGGGTGGGGATACCGGATCCACGGCAACACCACGGCGCTGCTGGTCAGCAGCGGCCCGGCGGTGGTCATCGACCGCTCCGACGGGCGCCGGCTGGCGGTGAGCGGCGGAAGCGCCACGTCGGCGGACAACATTGCCCAAACGCTTTCCCGGGTGGCGGACAGGGCCCGGCGGAACGGCGGGACGCCCGCCGTGTAGCCCCGCGGCGGGACACCCGCCGTGTAGCACCGCCGTGTAGCACCGCGGTGCAAATCAACGGTGAAGCACGACGGCGTGACACGGCCGCGTAACACGACCCTCCAGTGGGGCGCCCGGCCGGCTGCAGCACCGTCCCGGATAACCCGGCCTAGTACGCTTGGACCAGACCCCAACCGCCCCCGCCGCCGCCCGGCGCCGCAACCGAACGGAACAGCCGTGACCATTTCTGACCTGCCCCGCGTGCACATTGCTACCGACCACGCCGGAATGGAGCTCAGCGCCCACCTGGTCAGCCACCTCAGCGCCAAGGGCTACGAAGTGGTGGACCATGGACCGACGGTCTACGACGCCCTGGATGACTACCCGTCGTTCTGCATCAACGCCGCCCTCGCTGTCGTCGCGGACCAGGACGCCGGAACCCACGCCCTGGGCATCGTCCTCGGCGGCTCGGGCAACGGCGAACAGATCGCCGCCAACAAGGTCAAGGGCGTCCGCGCCGCGCTGGCCTGGAACCTTTCCACCGCCCAGCTGGCGCGTGAGCACAACGACGCCAACGTGGTCGCCGTCGGCGGCCGCCAGCACAGCGTGGACGAGGCGACGGAAATCATCGAGGCGTTCCTGGCCGAACCCTTCAGTAACGATGAGCGCCACGTCCGCCGGATCGGCAAGATCGCCACGTACGAGCGCACCGGCGAGGTCATCGACTAGTGCCGGAAGGACATTCCGTCCACCGGCTCGCCCGCCAGTTCGCGGACGTTTTCACGGGGGGAGCGGCTCGCGGTCTCCAGCCCGCAGGGCCGGTTTGCCCAGGGTGCGGCGCTGCTGGACGGCCACACCCTCGTCGGTTCCGTGGCGCACGGGAAGCACCTCTTCCTGGAGTTCGAGCACGGGCTGGTCCTGCACGTCCACCTAGGCCTCTATGGCGCCTGGGATTTCGGCGGCGACGCCACCTTCCGCGGCGCGTCCAGCATCGGCGCACCCCGGAAGGTGGGGGAGCGGGAAGTCTACGACGACGGCGGTGCGGCCGAGTCCGCCGCGTACTCCGGCCCGCCGGCGCCGGTTGGCGCCGTCCGTGTCCGGCTCGCCGGTGCGCACGGCTGGGCTGATCTGCGGGGCGCGACCACGTGCGAGGCGATCACGGAAGCGGAGGCGGCCGCCGTGCTGGCGCGGCTTGGCCCGGACCCGCTGCGGAACCTTCCGGGCGACCGGGACGCCTTCACCGCCACGGTGGCGGGCAAACGCACGCCGCTGGCGGCCCTACTCATGGACCAAAAGGTGATTGCCGGCGTCGGGAACGTCTACCGGGCCGAACTGCTGTTCCGGCAGCGCCTCAACCCCTGGCTGCCCGGGGTCGAATTGTCACCGGACGCAACGCACCGGCTCTGGGACGACACCGCGGCCATGATGTCCGACGGCGTCCGGGACGGCCGGATCATCACGACGCCGCGGCTCTATTGGAACAGGACCGGGACCGGCGCCTCCCGTGGCGTTCTGCCCGCCCCGGAAGAGTCGCATTTCGTCTACCGGCGGCACGGACTCGACTGCCGGGACTGCGGGACGCCGGTGGCCCTGACCGAACTCGGCGCCCGTAAGCTCTACTGGTGCCCCGCCTGCCAGCAGGCCTGAGCCGGCATATATGCCCCAGGCAGGAAGTGTGCATGAAAAAAGCCCCTCCGGAGAGGGGCTTTATTTCGTCATATTTCTGAGGGGACGACGGGAATCGAACCCGCGTAATCAGTTTGGAAGACTGAGGCTTTACCATTAAGCTACGTCCCCGGGATCTCACTGCCACTCCGGCAAACTTCCGGGCGGCTGTTCAAGCCGGATACAACTAAACCTAATGCAGGGCCCCGGTGTCAAATGTGCAAATGGGCGCAGTATGACCGTAGACTGTTCTGTGCACTTACGGGGTGTAGCTCAGCTTGGCTAGAGCGCCTGCTTTGGGAGCAGGAAGTCGCAGGTTCAAATCCTGTCACCCCGACTCTGCAAGCACTGCCAGCACGTGGCAATGCAGAACCCTATCCCCCCACACCAGGAGTACTTAGACTGTGAAGAGCGCTGTCGAGAACCTCACCCCCACGCGGGTCAAGCTCAATGTTGAGGTCCCCTTTGAGGAATTGAAGCCCAGCATCGCAGAGGCATACAAGACTGTTGCTTCGCAGATCCAGGTCCCCGGTTTCCGCAAGGGCAAGGTCCCCTCCAAGCTCATTGACCAGCGCGTTGGCCGCGGCTACGTCCTGGAGACGGCCATCAACGAAGGCCTCAACGGCTGGTACCAGGCCGCCGTGCAGGAAACCGGCATCCGCCCCCTGAGCCGTCCCGAGGTCGAGATCACCGAGGTTCCGGACCCGTCCGCCACCGACGGCGAACTCAAGTTCCACGCCGAGGTTGACATCCGCCCCGAGATCGAACTGCCCGACTACGCCGGCATCAAGGTTGAGGTCGCCGCCGCCGAGTCTTCGGACGCCGACGTCGACAAGGCGCTGGACGAGCTCCGCGGCCGCTTCGGCACGCTGAAGTCCGTGGACCGCCCGGCCGCCGATGGTGACTTCCTGACGATCGACATCGCAGCCTCGATCGACGGCGCCGACGTTGACTCCGCCTCCGGCCTGTCCTACCAGGTTGGCGCCGGCACCATGCTCGAAGGCCTCGACGAGGCCGTCACCGGCCTCAGCGCCGACGAAGACGCCATCTTTGACACCACGCTGGTCGGCGGCGAGCACGCCGGCGAGTCCGCTCAGGTCAAGGTCACCGTCAAGGCTGTCAAGGAGCGCGAGCTCCCCGTCGCCGACGACGACTTCGCCCAGCTCGCCAGCGAATTCGACACCCTGGCCGAACTCCGTGAGGACCTCGCCAAGCAGGCCGCCGAGTCCAAGGTTGTAGACCAGGGCGTCGAGGCCCGCGACAAGGTCCTGGACAAGCTCGTTGAGCTCGTCGAGGTTCCCGTCCCGGCCTCGATCGTCGAAGAGCAGCTTGAGCAGCACTTCAACGCCGAAAACGCCCACGGTGAAGGTGAGCACGACACCGAGGAGCACCGCGCCGAGGTCAAGGCCAACACCGAGCGCGCCTTCCAGAACGAGATCATCCTTGACGCCATCGCCGAAAAGGAAGAAGTCAACGTCAGCCAGAACGAGCTGATCGACTACATCGTCACCACCGCCAGCCAGTACGGCATGGACCCGAACCAGTTCGCCCAGATCATCGATCAGAGCGGCCAGGTGCCCATGATGGTTTCCGAGGTCCGCCGCCGCAAGGCACTGGCCGTCGTTTTGGGCCAGGCCGAGGTTACCGACTCCGAGGGCAACAAGGTTGACCTGAGCGACTTCGTCCGCCCCGGCGACGAGGCTGCCCCGGCCGCCGAGTCCGTTGAGGAAGAAGCAGCCGCAGAAGATGCAGCCACCGAGGCCACGCCGAGCGATGACCCCGCAGCAGTGAAGTTCTAGCATTACCGCTGACGGCCCCCGGATCACCGATCCGGGGGCCGTTCGTTTTAAGCCCGCGCCTTTGCGGCCATGCCCCGCCGGGACGCTCCGTTCAGGGCCGCGAAGGCCGCGCCATCGGGACCCGGCGTGCGCGGTCCCGGCAATCGTGCGCCGTCAGCGAACAGCCCGGCGCCAGCGAACAAAGCGGGCGTGAAAACGGTTAGTGTCGCTGTAGGAAAGTTCAGTGACGTCGTCCAGTGGCGTCACCGTCGCCAGCGAGAGGTAAGTACATATGTCACAGCAAGCAGGGGCACCCCGGATGGCCACGGTCGATCCGGCAGCCCAGGATAACTACATTTACAACCGCCTGCTGAAAGAGCGCATCATCTGGCTCGGCTCCGAGGTCCGCGACGACAACGCCAACGCGATCTGCTCCCAGCTGCTGCTGCTCTCGGCGGAGAATCCCGAACGGGACATCTACCTTTACATCAACTCACCCGGCGGTTCCGTCACCGCCGGCATGGCCATCTATGACACCATGCAGTTCATCCCGAACGATGTTGTCACGGTTGCCACCGGCCTCGCCGCGTCCATGGGCCAGTTCCTGCTCTCCTCCGGCACCAAGGGCAAGCGCTACGCCACCCCCAACGCCCGCATCCTCATGCACCAGCCCTCCGGCGGCATCGGCGGCACGGCGTCGGACATCAAGATCCAGGCCGAGCTGATCCTGCACATGAAGAAGGTCATGGCCGAGCTGAC
This sequence comes from Arthrobacter sp. P1_C12_2, assembly GCF_056406415.1. NCBI lineage: Bacteria > Bacillati > Actinomycetota > Actinomycetes > Micrococcales > Micrococcaceae > Arthrobacter > Arthrobacter sp. P1_C12_2. The sequence goes on from NZ_JBFUAF010000004.1 coordinate 47,201, forward strand.
CGCTGACCAGACCGGCCAGAGCGTGGACACCATCCTCAAGGACAACGACCGCGACAAGTGGTTCACGGCCCCGGAAGCCCTCGAATACGGCTTCTTCGACAAGATCGCGGCGCACGCCGGATCCGTGGCCGGCGGCGGCGGAACCAACGCCAACGGCTCCGGCAACAGCGGCGGCGCTGCGACAGCCACCGAGAACTGACCGGCAGGTAGACAGCAATGAATTCAGGAGCAATGAACATGAACTACAACTTCGGTTCGACTGCCGGCAACCTGCCGAGCAGCCGCTACGTGCTGCCCCAGTTCGAAGAGCGCACCCCCTACGGCTTCAAGCGCCAGGACCCGTACACCAAGCTGTTCGAGGACCGCATCATCTTCCTCGGCGTGCAGGTCGACGACGCCTCGGCGGACGACGTCATGGCCCAGCTGCTGGTGCTCGAGTCCACCGACCCGGACCGCGACATCACGCTGTACATCAACTCGCCGGGCGGTTCCTTCACCGCCATGACCGCGATCTACGACACCATGACGTACATCCGGCCCGAGATCCAGACCGTCTGCCTTGGCCAGGCGGCCAGCGCCGCCGCCGTGCTGCTCGCGGCCGGCACGCCGGGCAAGCGCCTGGCGCTGCCGAACGCCCGCGTGCTGATCCACCAGCCCTCACTGTCCGGCGGACAGGGCGGGCAGGCCTCGGACCTGGAGATCCAGGCCGCCGAGGTCATGCGCATGCGCTCCTGGCTCGAGGACACGCTGGCCAAGCACTCCGGCCGGACGCCGGAGCAGGTCAATAATGACATCGAGCGGGACAAGATCCTCACGGCCGCCGAGGCCATGCAGTACGGCCTCATTGACCAGGTCCTGGATTCCCGCAAGATCAAGCCCCAGGCAATCGCGCGCTAATCAGCAATTCGCGACGCCGGTGCGGCAGTTTTACTTGGCCGCACCGGTGTCCGCTTTCCACCCAACGGGCCCAAAGTGACCTAGAGTGGATCATGTCACAGCCAGCAGCAAGCTACTAAAGGGGTTCACACATGGCTCGGATTGGCGAGAGCACTGATCTGCTGAAGTGTTCTTTCTGCGGAAAGAGCCAGAAGCAGGTCCGCAAGCTCATTGCCGGGCCCGGCGTCTACATCTGCGACGAGTGCATCGAACTCTGCAACGAGATCATCGAAGAGGAACTCGCGGAAGTAGCTGACCTGGGCAGTTTCGAACTGCCCAAGCCCCGCGAGATCTTTGATTTCCTGCAGGAATATGTGATTGGCCAGGAACCCGCCAAGCGGTCGCTCGCCGTCGCGGTCTACAACCATTACAAGCGGATCCAGGCCGGCCACGCGCCGAAGAGCGGCAGCCTCGCCGACGGCGTGCACCACGACGACGTCGAGATCGCCAAGTCCAACATCCTGCTGATCGGCCCCACCGGCTGCGGCAAAACGTATCTGGCCCAAACCCTCGCCCGCCGCCTCAACGTCCCGTTCGCCGTGGCCGACGCGACGGCCCTGACGGAGGCCGGTTACGTCGGCGAGGACGTTGAGAACATCCTCCTCAAGCTCATCCAGGCCGCTGACTATGACGTCAAGAAGGCCGAGCAGGGCATCATCTACATCGATGAGATCGACAAGATCTCACGCAAGAGCGAAAATCCGTCCATCACCCGGGACGTCTCGGGCGAGGGCGTGCAGCAGGCGCTCCTGAAAATTCTCGAGGGCACGGTGGCCTCAGTCCCGCCGCAGGGCGGACGCAAGCACCCGCACCAGGAGTTCATCCAGATCGACACCACCAACGTGCTGTTCATCGTGGCCGGCGCTTTCGCGGGGCTCGAGGACATCATCGGTTCGCGGTCCGGGCGCAAGGGCATCGGCTTCGGCGCCCCGCTCAACGAAGTCAAGAACACCACGGATTCCTACGGCGAGGTCATGCCGGAAGACCTGCTCAAGTTCGGGCTGATCCCGGAATTCATCGGCCGCCTGCCCGTCATCACCACCGTCTCCAACCTGGACCGCGCGGCGCTCATCCAGATCCTGTCCACGCCGAAGAATGCCCTCGTCAAGCAGTACCAAAAGATGTTCCAGCTCGACGGCGTCGAGCTCATCTTCGAGGACGAGGCCCTCAACACCATTGCCGACCAGGCACTGGAGCGCGGCACCGGAGCCCGTGGGCTCCGCGCCATCATGGAGGAAGTCCTGCTCCCGGTCATGTTCGACCTCCCCAGCCGCGACGACGTCGCCAGCGTCGTGATCACGGAAGAGGTCGTGACCAAGAAGGCAGCGCCCACGTTGATCGCCCACGACGAGGTCAAGCGCCGCAAGTCCGCCTGATCGCCTGCCTCAATTGGAATAGCTCACTCGGAATAAATCATCCGTACCGGTCGCTGTGACCTTTGGTGCGCCGTGTAGGTGATCCACGCCAGCGCGCCATCCCCGCAGACTTCCTAAAGGAGAACACCTGTGTCTGAAACCTTGACCAACAAAGCCGACTTCTGGTTCGACCCGATGTGCCCCTTCGCCTGGGTCACCTCCCGCTGGATTGGCGAAGTCGAAGAAGTCCGCGACATCAAGACCGAGTGGCATGTGATGAGCCTCGCCGTGCTCAATGAGGGCCGCGAGGAGCTGCCCGAGCAGTACCGCGAGTTCATGAAGAAGGCGTGGGCTCCCGTCCGCGTCATCACCGCCGCCGCTGAACAGCACGGTGCGCAGTACATCAAGCCGCTCTACGACTCCATGGGCACCAAGATCCACAACGAGGGCATCAAGGATATCGACGAGGTGATCGCCAAGTCCCTGGCCGAGGCAGGCCTGCCGGCCGAGCTTGCGGCCGCCGGCCAGAGCGACGAATTCGATGCGCAGCTCCGCGCCAGCCACGAGGCAGGCATCTCGCTGGTCGGACAGGACGTCGGCACCCCCGTCGTCGCCTTCAACGGCACGGCCTTCTTCGGCCCTGTCCTGACCCGCATCCCGCGCGGCGAGGAAGCCGGACAGATCTGGGACGCCACGGTGACCCTGGCATCCTTCCCCTACTTCTTCGAAATCAAGCGCAGCCGGACCGAAAGCCCGGTCTTCAACTAGGCCTGAAGGCAGCGCGACGGGCACCCTGCCCGGCCTTTCGGGAGCCCCGGTAGAACTACTCCGATGTAGTTCTACCGGGGCCCTTGTGCATCGCAAACCGGGGGACAACAATAGAACTTACCCACTTCGCAAGAAGAGGGACGCGGGAACCAAAGATTCAGTGACACTCATCCGACGCAGCCTTCGGCAAAGTCAGATGATGGCTACCAGTGACGAGGTAGGAAGACCTGGAAGTCTAAGGATCCCGCCAGATTGTCTAAGACGTCACGTGACAATCGAAAAGTCGAAGCCCCACCAACGGCTAACGCTGATGGGGCTTCCCCTTTGCCCGAAAACTGGTCAGAGTGTGCCAATGAGTAGCGTCCAGAGCAGTGAACCAATCGCGGCTTACGCCCTCCTGTCCGACTGCTGCTCAGGTGCGCTGGTGAGCGTGGCCGGCTCCGTGGACTGGCTGTGCTTCCCCCGCTTTGACAGCCCCTCGGTGTTTGGGCGGATCCTCGGCCCGGAGGCGGGATTCTGGTCGATCCGGCCCGCCGGCGCCCACTCCACGACCCGGCGTTACCTCGGACCCACGATGGTCCTGGAAACCACCCACACCACCGCCGGGGGATGCGTGACCGTCACGGATGCCCTCGCCCTAGGGGAGGGCCGGCGCGGCCACGAGCTCGGCGCAGACTCCCCGGGCACCCTATTGCGCCAGGTGTCCTGCACACAGGGCTCCGTCGATGTCGACGTCGTCCTGTGCGCCCGGCCCGACTACGGCCTCGCCAGGCCGGTGCTCACCTGGCCCTTGCTCCGTGGCGCCGACGGCGGGTTCCTGGTCCGTGCGGGGGACGTGGTGCTGTCGGTCTCGACCCCGGCAGCGTTCCAGCTGAGTACCGACGCCAAGACTGATACTGTGCGCGCACGCCTCAGCCTCCGCGCCGGAGACGTTGCAGGCTTTGCCCTCCACTCCCAGACCCGCGATTCCCAGACCCGCGACGCCAAGACCGGCGACGCCAAGGCAGGCGGGAACGGCGCCCCTATGTTCTGGAGCCAGGCTGAGATTGGGCGCAGGGTTGAGGACACCGTGCAGGGCTGGACCAGCTGGTCCGGGATTCACCAGAACTACCGCGGCCCGTGGCAGGAGCTCGTCGCCTGCAGCGGAAGGATCCTGCAGGCGCTGAGCTACTACCCGAGCGGCGCGATCGTGGCCGCCCCGACCACGTCGCTGCCGGAGGTGGCCGGCGGCACACGCAACTGGGACTACCGTTACAGCTGGATCCGGGACGCCAGCATGACCCTGCAGGCCCTCTGGGTGGCGGCGTGCCCGGACGAGGCCGGAAGGTTCTTCCAGTTCCTGGCCACCGCGGCCGCCAACCAACTGGCCGCCGGCGAGGAACTGCAGATCATGTTCGGCATTGGCGGGGAGCGGGAACTCCCCGAACGCGTGCTCGCCCACCTGCCGGGCTGGCGCGCCAGCTCCCCGGTCCGGGTGGGCAACGGCGCCTGGAACCAGCGCCAGCTCGACGTCTACGGCGAGCTCCTCGACGCCGCCGCGACCTTGCCGGAGTATCTCGCGGAGCTGGCACCGGAGACCCGGAAGTTCCTCGCCGACGCCGCGGACACGGCCGCCGCCCGCTGGCGGTCCGCGGACCACGGCATCTGGGAAGTCCGCGGCGAACCGCGCCACTACCTGCACTCCAAGCTCATGTGCTGGGTCGCCGTGGACCGCGCGATCTCCCTGGCAGGAATCCTGCAGTCAACCGAAAGGATTCCGCGCTGGACCCAGGCGCGGGATGAGATTGCGGCGTCCATCCGCACCGAGGGATGGAGCGCGGCGGCGCATGCCTACACCCAGGCGTACGGCTCCGAGGACCTCGATGCCTCCGCCTTAATGCTCGCCATCGTGGGATTCCTGCCGGCCGATGATCCGGGCATCATCGCCACAATTGAGGCGATCGAGGACCGGCTGACGGACCCTCGCGGCCTCGTCTACCGCTACCTGGCCGACGACGGCATGGCAGGGGAGGAGGGCACGTTCCTGCTGTGCACGTTCTGGCTGGCGCACGCCCTGGCCCTCGCCGGACGCCCCCAACGCGCGCGGGCCGTCTTCGAGCGGGCGGCCGCGTTTGCCACCGACCTGGGCCTGATGGCCGAAGAGGTCGCCCCGGACAGCAGCGAGCTCCTGGGCAACTTCCCGCAGGCTTTCAGCCACATCGGCCTCGTCAACGCTGCCTGGGCGATCAGCCAGGCCGAGGACCGCGCCGCTGCGCCCTAACCCTGCCGGAGGGCTTGGTGGGAACAAATGAGGGCGCCGTGCCAGGTTTCCCTGGCACGGCGCCCCCGTCAGTTTCCGGAAATCAGCGTCAGTCTCCGGAAATCAGTTTCCGGATGGCCCGCCGGCCTTATGCCTGGGCAGGCGGCTCGGCAGGTGCCAGTACGACGTCGCTGACGGCCAGTTCGCCCTCGCCGGCGACGAGCGCCAGTTCACGCGCGTTGGCGGCGGCCTTGAGGTCGGCGAGGCCAGCCTTCAGCTGGGTCGTGAGGGATTCCGAGGCCGTGATCGTCGCGGACAGCACCTCGGTGCGCTGCTTGACCTTGGCCTCTGACTTGGCCTTGCGGATGCCGCTGAGCGCGGTACCGACAGTGGCCAGGAGGGTCGTGTCGCCGTCGACCGCTATGGCGGAGGGCCACTGGGCGCGGTGCACGGAACCGGTGCGCCACCAGCCCCAGACTTCCTCCGTGGCGAACGGCAGGAACGGCGCGAAGAGCCGCAGGAGGGTGTCCAGGCTCGTCGCGAGGGCGGCCAGCACGGACGCCTGCTGCTCCTCGCCGGCCGCACCATAGGCGCGGTCCTTGATGAGCTCCACGTAGTCGTCCGTGAAGTTCCAGAAGAAGCTCTCGGTGATCTGCAGGGCACGGGCGTAGTCGTAGCCCTCGAACGCCTTGGTGGCCTGGGTGACGACGTCGGCGAGCTGGGCCAGGACGGCCCGGTCCAGCGGGTTGCTCAGGACCGACAGGTCACCGGAAACGACGGAGTCCTCGGTGGCACCCAGGTTCAGGACGAACTTGGAGGCGTTGAGCAGCTTGATCGCCAGGCGGCGGCCGATCTTCATCTGCGCGATCTCGTAGGCGGTGTCCGCGCCGAGTTTGGCCGAGGCCGCCCAGTAGCGCACCGCGTCCGAGCCGTACTCCTCCAGCACATCCGTGGGCACAATGACGTTGCCCTTGGACTTGGACATCTTCTTCCGGTCCGGGTCCAGGATCCAGCCGGAGATGGCCGCGTGCTTCCACGGTGCGGTGTTCTGCAGCGCGTCCGCGCGGACGGCGGAGGAGAACAGCCAGGTTCGGATGATGTCATGGGCCTGCGGGCGCACGTCGAAGGGGAAGACCTTCGCGAAGAGCGCCTCGTCGGTGCTCCAGCCGCCCACAATCTGCGGCGTCAGCGAGGACGTGGCCCAGGTGTCGAGGACGTCCGCGTCTCCGGTGAAGCCGCCAGGCACATCGCGCTGGGCTTCCTCGTAGCCGGGGGCCGCATCCGCCGCGGGGTCCACGGGGAGCTGCGCGTCGGACGGGACGATCGGTGCATCGTATTCGGGGTTGCCGGCGGCATCCAGGGGGTACCAGACCGGTACCGGCACGCCGAAGAAGCGCTGGCGGGACACGAGCCAGTCGCCATTGAGCCCCGAGATCCAGTTCTCGTAGCGGGAGCGCATGAAGGCGGGGTGGAACTCGATCTCGTTGCCGCGGCCGATCAGCCTTTCGCGGCGGTCCTCGTCGCGGCCGCCGTTGCGGATGTACCACTGGCGCGAGGTAACGACCTCGAGGGGCTTGTCGCCCTTCTCGAAGAAGTTCACCGGGTGCATGATCTTCTTGGGCTCGCCGTCGAGCAGGTCCGCGGCCGCCAGGAGCTCCACCACGGCTTCCTTGGCGCTGAACACCGTCTTGCCGGCGATGGCCGCGAAGTTGGCGCGGCCTTCTTCGGTGGTGATCCACTCCGGGGTCTCGCCGAGGATGCGGCCGTCGCGGCCCACGATTGCGCGGGTGGGCAGCTGCAGTTCGCGCCACCAGGTGACGTCGGTGAGGTCACCGAAGGTGCAGACCATCGCGGCGCCAGAGCCCTTGTCCGCCTTGGCGAGCGGGTGGGCCTTGACCTCTACCTCGACGCCGAACAGTGGAGAGGTGACCTTCTTGCCGAACAGCGGCTTGTAGCGCTCGTCGTCGGGGTTCGCCACAAGCGCGGCGCAGGCAGCCAACAGCTCCGGTCGGGTGGTCTCGATGTAAATCTTCTCGCCGTCTTCGGTGAAGAACGGGTAGCGGTAGTAGGCGCCGGCGACTTCGCGGTCCTCAAGCTCGGCCTGGGCCACCGCGGTGCGGAACGTGACATCCCACAAGGTGGGCGCCTCGGCCATGTACGCGTCGCCGGCGGCCAGGTTTGCCAGGAAGGCGCGCTGCGAGATCGCGCGGGACTTGTCATCGATGGTCCGGTAGGTCAGGTCCCAGTCCACGGACAAGCCCAGGGTCCGGAACAGGTGCTCGAAGACCTTCTCGTCCTCGACAGCGAGCTCTTCGCACAGCTCGATGAAGTTCCGGCGCGAGACGACGTCGAAGTCGCGCTGGTTCTTGGCGGGCTCGGCCGGGGGGCGGTAGCCGGCGTCGTACGTGACGGTGGGGTCGCAGCGCACGCCGTAGTAGTTCTGCACGCGGCGCTCGGTGGGCAGGCCGTTGTCGTCCCAGCCCATGGGGTAGAAGACGTTCTTGCCGGTCATGCGCTGGTAGCGCGCCACGACGTCGGTCTGCGTGTAGGAGAACATGTGTCCGACGTGGAGGGATCCCGACGCCGTGGGCGGGGGAGTGTCGATCGAGTAGACCTGCTCCCGGGTGGTGTCCGGGTTGAACTTGTAGGTCCCTTCGTCAAGCCAGCGCTGCGTGAGCGCGACTTCCAGCCCCTCCAGGGCGGGCTTGTCCGGAACGTTGATGGGGGCGGTGGTGGGCGTGTCTGTACCCTGCGTGTCTTCAGCCATGGGCTCAATTCTCCATTATTTCCACCCGAACGTACCAACGGTGGGATGTTTGAGAGTACTGAGGACTGCTAGCGGCCCTGCAGTAGCATGCGCAGATGGGCAATTCTCAAGGAAGTTCTGCCGGAATCTTCGCGATCAAGCGCATCTATGACGACCCTTCCGGCGACGACGGCTGCCGGGTCCTGGTGGACCGGCTCTGGCCGCGGGGAGTCAGCAAGGAACGGGCCCAACTGGAGCTCTGGCTCAAGGACGTGGCGCCGTCCCCGCCGCTGCGCAAGGAATTCGGGCACATGCGGGAACGGTTCGCGGATTTCCGGGCGGCCTACGAAGCGGAGCTTGAGGGCAACCCCGCCGTGCAGACGCTCCGGGACCTCGCCGCGGAGCACGGGAAAGTGACGCTGCTGTTCGGTGCGCGGGACCCGGAGACCAACCATGCCCGGGTGCTGAAGGAGTTCCTGGAGCACGGCAGCAACAGTAGGAAATGAGCCCGACAATGCCGTTAGGGTGGTGCCATGACTGAGGGAATCCACAACAGCGCAGAAGTAGTCACGGCAAAAGTAGCCAAAGCAGCAGTAGTCACCGGCGCCAGCACCGGGATCGGCGAGGCCACGGTGCGTGCGCTCCGCAAAGAAGGCTGGACCGTGTTCGCCGTCGCCCGCCGTGCCGACCGGCTCGAGGCGCTCGCCGCCGAAACCGGCGCCGTCGCCCTTCCCGCCGACGTGACCGACGACGCCGATGTGGCCCGGCTGCTCGACGAGGTGACCCGGGCCGGCGGCATCGACACCCTGATCAACATCGCCGGCGGTGCCCGCGGCGCCGACAAGGTTGCCGGAGCCAAGACCGAGGACTGGGAATGGATGTTCCAGGTCAACGTGCTGGGCAGCATGAAGCTGATCCGCGCGTTCCTGCCCATGCTGCGTGCCTGCGGTGAAGGTACCGTGCTGAACCTGACCTCCACCGCCGGGCTCTCGGCCTATGAGGGCGGCGGGGGCTACAACGCGGCCAAGTTCGCCCAGCACGCCCTGACCGGCGCCCTGCGGCTGGAAGAGGCCGAGCACAACCTCCGCGTGATCGAGGTGGCTCCCGGCCTGGTGCAGACCGAGGAGTTCGCCCTGAACCGCCTCGGCGACCAGGACGCCGCGGCCAAGGTCTACCAGGGAGTCGAGAAGCCGCTGACGGCCGCCGACGTCGCCGATGTGGTCCGCTACGCCGTCGTGGCGCCGCACCACATCAACCTGGACCAGATCGTGATCCGCCCGGTGGCGCAGGCGGCCAACTACAAGCTGATCCGCAAGAGCCAGTAGGGGGCAGGTCTGGGCCCGGATCCAGGCGCGGGGAGTGGGGGCGTCCGGGGGCGACACCGGACGTTCACCGTGGCGTGGTGCGCTGGTCAGGCTGCGCTGGTCCGGAGTTGGCCGCGGCGGGGCAAGGTGGCCCGTGCAACTGCACACCACCAGAGTGGAGAACTTTCCCATGCGAACCCCGACGAAGCTCGGCGCTGCCGTACTCAGCGCAGCCCTGCTCCTCGCCGCCCCAGTCCAAGCAAACGCGGCCCAGGCCCACGCGGCCGACACCAACACCAACGGCCAGGACAACCACTTTGATCTCCAGGCCCACCGCGGCGGCATCGGCCTGACTGTCGAGTCAACGCTGGCGTCCTTCGCCAAGGGGATCGAGACCGGCGTCTCCACCCTCGAACTTGACCTGCAGATCACCAAGGACGGCCACGAGGTCATCACCCACGACCGCAAGATCAGCGGCCAGAAGTGCCTGGACACCGCCCCTGTCACGCCGAACGACCCCCAGTTCCCCTACGTCGGCAAGTACGTCAAGGACCTGACGTTCGCGCAGGTTCGCAGCCTGGACTGCGGCAGCCTCACGCTGCCCCAGTTCCCGGGGCAGGTTGCCTCGCCGGGCGCAAAGATGCCCACGCTGGCCGAGGTCTTCGCGTTGGCGGACTCCCACCACGCCAGCCAGGTGAAGTTCAACATCGAAACCAAGGTGGAGGCAGGCGCGCCGCAGGAAACCGCGCCGCGTGAGCAGTTCGTCGACGTCGCGCTCCGCGAAATCACGGCCGCCCACATGCAGAGCCGTGTCTCGATTGAGAGCTTCGACTGGGGCTCGTTGCGCCTGGTCCAACAGCGCGATCCCCAGATCCGCACCGTGGCCCTGACCAACAAGGACTTCCTCCAGGCAGGCCAGCCGGGCAAGTCGCCGTGGCTGGGCGGAATTGACGCCGATGACTTCGGCGGAGACCTCGTCGCCGCAGCCTCCTCCCTCGGCTTCGACGCCATCTCTCCGGTGCACGGCACGCCGCAGAACGGCGCCGTGACGGATCCGGGCTATGTTCCCTACGTCACCGCCAACATGGTCCGACGTGCCCACGCGGCCGGCATGCAGGTCATCCCGTGGACCGTGGATGACAAGCCCACCATGCGCGCGCTCATCGGCGCCGGAGTGGATGGGCTGATCACGGATTACCCGGACCGGCTGCGGGACGTGATGGCCGAGACCGGCATGAAACTGCCGCGCAGCTAGCCCTCCGCCGGGACGGACAGCGTGGCCAGCAGCGCCGCGTGGTCCGACCCGGCCACCGGCAGCACGGCATAGCCGCTGCTGAGCACCTGCGGGCCGGTCACGATGTGGTCGATCACCACGCCCGGCAACGGGGGACCGGCCATGGGCCAGGTCGGGACCAGGCGGGCCAGGGCCGCGGCGCCGGCGTCGACAAGGGGGCCGCCGGGCCGGATCCCGTCCTGGCCCTGAAGCATCTGGCGGAACTCGGCGTGGTCGAGGGTGGCGTTGAAGTCGCCCAGCAGCAGCATGTTGCCGGGACGGGCGGCAAGGCGGCCCAGGGCGGCCAATTCGCTCCGCCACTGCCCGGCCCGGCCCCACACCGGTGCCTTGGTGTGCACGTTGGTCACGGCGAGTGTGACCGGACGGCCGCCGGCGTCAAGCTCCAACTGCACCGTGGGCATGTGGAAGGCGGAACCGTCCACGGAGTCCAACGGAACGATCGGGCGGGCGGAGTACACGGCGCCGCCGCCCGCGCCGTCCCTCGAGCGGCTGATCCGGTGCGGAAGCAGCGCGCCCAGCCCTTCCGCATCCAACCGCTCTTCCAGGGCCGGGGCGAGTTCCTGGACGGCAAGGAGCCCGACGCCGTTTTCGCGCACCAGCCGAACCACCTCCGTGGCGTCCGCCTGGCCCTTCCACGCGTTGAGGGTCATGACCTTCAGTTCGGCCGCCGGCCGCTGTCCGGTGCCCTGTCCGATGGACTTTTCCTGTCCCTGCGAGGGACCCACCTGCCGGGCCAGGAACCGGTCCGCCACCCGGTCCGGCGGGAACAGCCAGAGCAGCTGCAAGGCCAGGAGGGCGCCAGCCGGGAGGGCAAGCCAGGGACGGCGCGCCCGCAGCCCCAGCAGGAAGGCCGCGCCGGCGGGGAGCACGAACCAGGGTGTGAAAGCCACGAGTTGGACCACCGGGGCAGGCCACGGCGCCGGGACCGCCCGGAAGACGGACACCACCGCAACGGGCGCGGCGCAGAGGGCAGAGGACACGTGCCAGCGTCGGCTGGGGCTGCGGCGCTTCACGGGTAGGCCCGGGGCGGCCGGGGGACGGTCATGGCATGAGTCTATGCAGTCGGGCCGCCGGCGTCGCCCCCTCAAAACGGAGTTTGCTGCGCTGCCTCAATGGAGCGTCGCCGCGGTGTGACTGCATTGGGTCAGTGAAACGCATTGTTTTCTCCGGTAACATCGACGTAGCAGCTTTGACCCGGCCATCACCGGTGAGCTTCCGGAAGAACACCCCCGCGGGCGGTGGAGACTCAGTCGCCACAACGCGTGCGTGGGCCAGTAGAACCGGACGGGTAAGCCCGTCACAGCAGTAATGAGCGGCCGACGCCGGTGCAGCCCCCTTCTCGAAGGGTGCGGACCGGTGGCGGTAAGTGAGGTGGTACCGCGGTCCGTTGGTGTCGAAAAGACAGCAGGGGCCGTCCTCGCATCCTGAATGCATGTGTTCACTAGCTCAACCCAGGATGTCGAGATGACTTATTACCCCAAGGCCTCCGCCGCAGGCGCCGGCTCCACCACCGCTGGCGTGTCCGCCTCCGTGAAGTTCCCGGAGATCGAAGAGCGCATCCTCAAATACTGGGACCAGGACGGCACCTTTCAGGCGAGCATCGACCAGCGGGACGCTGGTCAGGACGGGTCCAACGAATTCGTCTTCTACGACGGCCCGCCCTTCGCGAACGGCCTGCCGCACTACGGCCACCTCCTGACCGGCTACGCCAAGGACCTCGTGGGCCGCTACCAGACCCAGCGCGGCCGCCGGGTGGAGCGCCGGTTCGGCTGGGACACGCACGGCCTCCCCGCCGAGCTGGAAGCCATGAAGCAGCTGGGCATGACGGACAAGACCCAGATCGAGGCCATGGGCATCGACAAGTTCAACGACGCCTGCCGTGCCTCCGTCATGAAGTACGCCGACGAGTGGAAGAGCTACGTCACCCGGCAGGCGCGCTGGGTGGACTTCGAGAACGACTACAAGACGCTCAACGTCGAGTACATGGAATCCGTGCTGTGGGCCTTCAAGCAGCTGCACGAAAAGGGCCTGACCTACAACGGCTACCGCGTCCTGCCGTACTGCTGGAAGGACGAGACACCGCTGTCCAACCATGAGCTGCGCATGGACGACGACGTCTACAAGAACCGCCAGGACCAGACCGTCACGGTCACGTTCCCCATCACGGCGGGGGAGTCGGAGCTCTCCAGGCAGCTCGCCGGGGTGCAGGCGCTCGCCTGGACCACCACGCCCTGGACGCTGCCCACCAACCTGGCGCTCGCCGTCGGGCCCGCCATCAGCTACGTGGTCCTGCCTGCCGGCCCGCACGGGATCAAGGCCGCGGCGGCCGACGCGCCCGTCACAGGCAGCTTCCTGCTCGCCGCTGACCTCCTGGGCGCCTACGCCAAGGACCTCGGCTACGGCGACGGGGCCGAGGGCGCCGCCGCCGCGGAAGCGGCCATCACCTCCCGCCACACCGGCGCCGAGCTCGACGGCCTGAGCTACGAGCCGCTCTGGGACTACTTCCACGACGCCGAAAAGTACGGCACCGAGAACGCCTGGCGCTTCCTCGAGGCCGACTACGTCACCACCACCGACGGCACCGGCATCGTCCACCAGGCCCCCGCCTATGGTGAAGACGACCAGAAAATCTGTGAAGAGGCCGGCATCCCCGTGGTCCTCTCGGTCGACGAAGGCGCAAAGTTCCTCCCGCTCTTCGGCCACGGCGACCTCGCCGAAATCGCCGGACTGCAGGTGTTCGACGCCAACAAGCCCATCACCCAGGTGCTCCGCGCCCAGGGCCGCCTGGTCCGCCAGGCCAGCTACGAGCACAGCTACCCGCACTGCTGGCGCTGCCGCAACCCGCTGATCTACCGCGCCGTGTCCTCCTGGTACGTCGAGGTCACCAAGTTCAAGGACCGCATGTCCGAACTGAACCAGGAGATCAACTGGATCCCGGGCAACGTCAAGGACGGCCAGTTCGGCAAATGGCTCGCCAACGCCCGCGACTGGTCCATCAGCCGCAACCGCTACTGGGGCAGCCCCATCCCCGTCTGGCAGTCCACTGACCCCGACTACCCGCGCACCGACGTCTACGGCTCCCTGGCCGAGATCGAGGCCGACTTCGGCCGCCTGCCGCTGAACAACGACGGCCAGGTGGACCTGCACCGGCCGTTCATCGACGAGCTCACGCGCCCGAATCCGGATGACCCCCGCACCCCGGAAGAGGGCCAGTCCGTCATGCGCCGGGTCGAGGACGTCCTGGACGTCTGGTTCGACTCCGGCTCCATGCCCTACGGCCAGGTGCACTACCCGTTCCAGAACGAGGAATGGTTCGACACCCACAACCCAGCAGACTTCATCGTCGAGTACATCGGCCAGACCCGCGGCTGGTTCTACATGCTCCACATCCTTTCCACCGCGCTGTTCGACCGCCCGGCCTTCCGTAACGTCATCAGCCACGGCATCGTGCTGGGCTCGGACGGGCAGAAGATGTCCAAGAGCCTGCAGAACTACCCGGACGTCTCCGAGGTCCTGGACCGCGACGGCTCCGACGCCATGCGCTGGTTCCTGATGTCCAGCCCGATCCTCCGCGGCGGCAACCTCGTGGTCACCGAGCAGGGCATCCGCGACGGCGTCCGCCAGGTCATCCTTCCGCTGTGGAACGTGTACAGCTTCTTCACGCTGTACACGAACGCCGCCGATGGCGGGAACGGTTACGACGCGAAGCTGCGCTACGACGGCTACGCCGACACCCTGGACCAGTACCTCATGGCCAACACCGGGGACCTGGTCCGGAACATGACCGCCCAGTTGGACGGCTACGACATCTCCGGCGCCTGCGACGAGCTGCGCAGCTACCTGGACATGCTCACCAACTGGTACGTCCGCCGCAGCCGCCAGCGCTTCTTCGACGAGAGCGTGGACGCCTTCGACGCGCTCTACACCGCGCTGGAGACGGTCACCCGCGTGGCCGCCTCCCTGCTGCCGCTGGTCTCCGAGGAGATCTGGCGCGGCCTCACCGGCGGGCGCTCCGTGCACCTGGCCGACTGGCCGGACGCCGGACTGTTCCCGGCCAACCCGGGCCTGGTCGAAGCGATGGACCGCGTGCAGCAGATCTGCTCCACCGGCTCCTCGCTGCGCAAGGCCGCGAACCTGCGCGTGCGCCTGCCCCTGCAGGAACTCACCGTCGTGGCACCGGGCGCGGACGCGCTGGGAGGCTTTGCCGCCGTCGTCGCCGATGAACTGAACCTGCGCTCGGTGCGCCTGCTGGACGCCGAGAACGCCTCCCCGGAGGAGTTCGGCATCGAGCAGAAGCTCGTGGTCAACGCCCGGGCCGCCGGCCCGCGCCTGGGCAAGAACGTCCAGCAGGCCATCAAGGGCTCCAAGTCCGGCGACTGGTCGGTCAGCGAAGCCGGGGTGGTCACCGCCGGCGGCCTCGACCTCGAGCCGCAGGAATACACCCTGGAAACCGTCGTGGCTGAAGCCGCGGAGGGTGCCGGCTCACGCGCGGCGGCAGTGCTTCCCGGCGGCGGCTTCGTCGTCCTGAACACCGAGGTCACCCCGGAACTGGAGGCCGAAGGCCTGGCACGCGACATGGTCCGCGCTATCCAGCAGGCCCGCAAGGACGCCGGACTCAATGTCAGCGACCGGATCAGCACCTCCGTCACGGCCAAGCAGGACGTCGTCGAGGCCCTGCTGGCCAACGCGGAGCTGGTCAAGACCGAAACCCTGACCGTCGAGCTGGAAACTCTGGCGGCCGACATCAAGGAACCCCAGGTCAGTGTTGCAAAGAAAGTTGGAGCCTAAGCCATGAGCGACGAATTCTCCGTAGAAAGCGTCTACGCCGAGCTCCTGGGCCGGGCGCCGGAAAACAAGATGGAGCCGCGGCTCGCCCCGCTGCACCGTGCCATGGAAATCCTGGGGGAGCCGAACAAGGCGTTCCCGATCATTCACGTCACCGGCACCAACGGCAAGACCTCCACGGCCCGGATGATCGAAGCCGGGCTGCGCGCCCACGGCCTGAGCACCGGCCGGTACACGAGCCCGCACCTGTCCAAGGTCACCGAGCGGATCAGCATCGACGGCGCCCCGGTGCCCGATGAGACGTTCGTCCGGATCTGGGACGAGATCCGGCCCTACCTGCAGATCGTCGACGGCGAACTCGAGGCGGCGGGCCAGCCCCGGCTGACCTACTTCGAGTGCCTGACCATCCTGGGCTTCGCGGTCTTCGCCGACCAGCCCGTCAACGTCGCGGTCATGGAAGTGGGCCTGGGTGGAATAACCGACGCCACGAACGTCGGCGACGGCCAGGTGGCCGTGATCACCCCGATCTCCCTGGACCACACCGATTTGCTGGGCGACACCACCGGGGAGATCGCCTATGAGAAAGCCGGCATCATCAAGCCCGGCGGCTTCCTCATCAGCGCGGCCCAGCCCGTCGACGCGGCCCAGGTCCTGCTGGAGAAGGCCAAAGAGGTCAACGTGCCCTTCCGCTTCGAGGGCGTGGAGTTCGGCGTTGAATCCCGCACCGTCGCGGTGGGCGGCCAGATGGTGACCATCCAGGGCATCGCCGGCCGCTATGAGGACCTGCTGGTGCCGCTGCACGGCGCGCACCAGGCCGAGAACGCCGCCGTCGCGATTGCCGCGCTGGAAGCGTTCTTCGGCGGGGAAAAGGCGATCGACGCCGAGATCCTGCAGGAGGCCTTCGCCTCCGTCACCTCCCCGGGCCGGCTCGAGGTGGTCCGCACCGCGCCGACCATCATCGTGGACGCGGCCCACAACCCGGAGGGCATCCGGGTCTCCGCTGAGGCCATCCACGAGGCCTTCAACTTCACCAAGCTCGTGGTGGTGGTTGGCGTGCTGCGGGAAAAGGACGCCGAGGAAATCCTGCGCCAGCTCAAGGAATCCCTGGGCGGCCTCTCCACCGAATACTGCTTCACCCAGTCCAACTCGCCCCGGGCCGTCCCGGCCGAGGACCTGGCCGAGATCGCGGTTGACCTTGGCTTCGGCGAGGAGAACATCCATGTCGCCGAGAAGCTGGACGACGCCCTCGAATGGGCCGTGGAACKCGCCGAAGCCGACGACGAGCTCGCCGGCGGGGTCCTCGTGACGGGCTCCATCACGCTCGTCGCGGATGCCCGGATCCTGCTCGGAAAGGCGGACGCGTAAGCGATGGCGAAACTCACCAAAGCCCAGCGCGAATGGCGCCCGGGCATGCCCAAGAAGCGACGGTCGACGAAGGTCATGTTCGCCTCCACGGTCCTGTTGCTGGAAGCCTTCGTGGTGCTCTTCGGGACGCTGGCCGTCTTTGGACTGCACCGGAACGAATATTCTGCGGCCCTGGTCTTCTCGGTCGGGATCGGCCTGTGCCTGGTCTTCATCTTCACCTGCGCCGTCCTCTCGAAGCCGTGGGGAGTGGCCCTGGGCTGGATCCTGCAGCTCGTGCTGATCCTGGGCGGCCTCGTGGAACCTGCCATGTACCTGGTCGGCGCGCTCTTCGCCGTGGCGTGGTGGTACGGGATCCGCACCGGCATCCGGATTGACCGGGAAGCCGCGCAGCGGGAGCGCGAGCAGGCTGACTGGGATGCGTCCCACCCCCAGGGGCCGGCAACCGGAAACGGCGCCGGAAACAGCGCCTGAACCTGTGCCCGGGCCC
Source organism: Arthrobacter sp. P1_C12_2 (assembly GCF_056406415.1). Lineage (NCBI taxonomy): Bacteria > Bacillati > Actinomycetota > Actinomycetes > Micrococcales > Micrococcaceae > Arthrobacter > Arthrobacter sp. P1_C12_2. Next base: position 64,480 of record NZ_JBFUAF010000004.1, read on the forward strand.
CTGGCCAGCACCCCGTAGACTTGACCTGAACCCCACCCCAACACATTGGAGCAGCTGTGAGCATTGAGCGCACCCTCGTCCTGATCAAGCCCGACGGCGTCGCCCGCAACCTGTCCGGCGCCATCCTGAGCCGGATCGAAGCCAAGGGCTACACCCTGGCCGAGCTCAAAAAAGTCGACGCGAGCCGCGAGCTGCTGGAGCAGCACTACGAGGAGCACGTCGGCAAGCCGTTCTACGAGCCGCTGGTCGAGTTCATGCTCAGCGGCCCCGTGGTCGCCGCGATCTTCGAGGGGCACCGCGTGATTGAGGGCTTCCGTATCCTCGCCGGCACCACGGACCCGACGACGGCGGCGCCCGGCACCATCCGCGGCGACTTCGGCCGCGACTGGGGCCTGAAGGTCCAGCAGAACCTGGTCCACGGCTCGGATTCGTCGGAATCCGCCGAGCGCGAGATCAAGATCTGGTTCTAGGAATTTCCTGACACGGTCCTCACCATGTGAGAGACACAGAGGTGACAGATAAGGCCAATGTTCGCGTGCGAACATTGGCCTTATCTGTTATCTCGCGGTCTGGCACCTCGCGGCGGTTGGGGGCTTTTAGTAGCCGGAGGTCCCGATGAAGACCTGGATGAAAGCGAAGAAGATCGTCGCGATCACGGCGACGTACAGCAGCGCCGTAATGATCCAGCCGGAGTCGCCGATCACCTTGGTGGGACCGGCGGGCAGCGCGATCACGCCGTGGGAGATGTTGCGGACGCTCACCCAGACGAACAACGGGATCATCACGGCCCAGACGATCATGCAGAACGGGCAAAGGATGTGGATGGCGTACAGGGCCTGGGACCAGAGCCAGACCACGAACGCGAAGCCCAGCGTCACGCCTGCCTGAAGCCCCAGCCAGTACCACCGGCCGAATCTGGCGCCGGCCAGGATGCCCATGGCTGTGGTGATGATCACGGCGAAGGCGACGATCCCGATGAACATGTTGGGGAAGCCGAACACGGAACTCTGCGGCGTCTGCATGACCTGGCCGCAGGAGATCCACGGGTTCACGTCGCAGACCGTGACGTGGTTCGGGTCCTTCAGAACCTCCAGCTTCTCCAGGACGAGGGCCCCGGATGCGAGCCAGCCGATGACACCGGTGATCAGCAGGAGCCAGGCGAACGGGCGGTCGCGGGTCATCGTGGGAAGGGACCGGTCCGCGGGAGCCGGGCCGGAACCCGGTTGGTGCACGGTCGCGTCACCGGCAGTGCTGGAGATGCTGGGCATGGAATTTGAGTCCTTTGATCGTCTTGACCATGTTGTTCTGGCCCCGATTCTAACGCCGCAGGCTGAACAGCGCCGGGGAACAGCCCCGCCCGCCGTGCCCGGCCGCCCCTGTTGCGCTTCCGGCCCCGCCTACACCAGCTTTGACGGCTCCTGTGAGACAATGATCGTGGCTGGAACCCGATCCACATCCGGATTCCGGTCCGGCGATTTTGTTTCAAGACCGCCAATGATGAGCAGGGAGCTGCGGATCCTCTGATTCCAGCTGTCCCGCAATGCCATTGGACGGCACCTGGTTGTGGCGTGTAGGTCAACGGGTTCCAAAACAATCTCGCCGGCCCTCCAGGGCTGCCGCACCCCACTGCCGGTGCGAACCTGAGGGTATCCAATTGACTTCTGTCAATGCCTGCGGGTGTTGACGCATATTTGCCCCAACGGGCGCCGAATGTGGCGGCGCATTAGGGGCAGGAGTGTCGCCACATATGGATAATGACCAGGTTGTAGCCGGAAACGAAGAACTAGTAGTCGCCGGGGAAGCACAGGGAACTGCGGAAGCAGAGGCTCCGGTAGCGCCGAAGAGGGCCGTCCGGACCCGCCGGAAGGCGCCCGTCGCCAAGGTCAACGCCGCGGAGGCGGCGGAGGCTGTGGCTGAAGCCGCGGCCCTGGCCGATGCGGCCGGCTCAGATGAGCCCGTCCCCGCCCGCCGTAAGGCAGCCAACGTCGAAGCCGCCGCAGCCGAAACTGCCGCCCCCGAAACTGCGGTCAAGGCGCCCGCACGGCGCACCCGGACCCGGAAGACTGTGGCCGCCCCGGAACCGTTGCCTGCCTTCGCCGCAGAAGCCGAAGCCACCGCGCCTGCCGCGGCAGAGGCACCCTCAGCAGCAGCTGATTCCGAAGAAGCCGCCGCAGCAGAAGCGGTTGCAGAAAAGGTCACAGAGAAGCCGGTCCGGCGCCGCGCCAGCCGCGCCAAGGCCGCACCGAAGGCCGAAGACGTACCCGCAGCAGCAGTCCCGGCCGAAGAAGCCGCCGCTACGGAAGCACCCGTTGCGGAAGCTACGGCAGCCCAGCCCGCCGAGGCCCAGCCCGAAGAGCCGGAAGCCCGGCCCGAGGAAAGCCCGGCCGCCTCGCTGTTCATGGAACCGGGTGCCCTCACTTCCGTGATCTTCCAGGCCCCGGACCTGAGCACCGTGGTGCGTACGGCCCCCGTTGCCGTTGCCGTTGCCGCTGCAGCGGAGCCCGAGGACGAAGAAGGCGACGAGGACGATGACGCCGGCAACCGCCGTCGGCGCCGCAGCCGCGGCCGGCGCGGACGCACCCGCACGTCTGCCGAGTCCGACACCGAGTCCGAAGGCACCGAAGAAGAGGGCGACGAAGGCTCCGAAGGGAACCTCGAAGACGGTGTGACCTCGCGCCGCCGCCGCCGCCGCCGCCGCGGTGACCAGGACCTGGAGCTGACCGGCGGGGAAGGCGACGATCCGCCCAACACGGTGACCCGCGTCCGTGCACCGCGTGCAATGGCCGAGGCGCCGGTCAACAACCGCGTCACGTCCGTCAAGGGCTCCACCCGCCTGGAAGCCAAGAAGCAGCGCCGCCGCGAGTCCCGCGACACCGGCCGCCGCCGCACCGTCATCACCGAGGCCGAGTTCCTGGCCCGCCGCGAGTCCGTGGACCGCCAGATGATCGTCCGTCAGCGCGACGACAGAATCCAGATCGGTGTCCTCGAAGACGGCGTCCTGGCCGAGCACTTTGTGTCCAAGACCCAGCAGGATTCCCTGATCGGCAACGTCTACCTGGGCAAGGTCCAGAACGTGCTGCCCTCCATGGAAGCCGCTTTCGTGGACATCGGCCGCGGCCGCAACGCTGTGCTCTACGCCGGTGAAGTGAACTGGGAGTCGGTCAACCTCGAGGGCAAGCAGCGCCGGATCGAGAACGCGCTGAAGTCCGGCGACTCCGTGCTGGTCCAGGTCACCAAGGACCCGGTCGGCCACAAGGGTGCCCGCCTCACCAGCCAGATCTCGCTGCCCGGCCGGTACCTCGTGTATGTGCCCGGCGGTTCCATGACCGGCATCTCCCGCAAGCTGCCCGACGTCGAACGCAACCGCCTCAAGCGGATCCTCAAGGACCGCCTGCCCGAGGACGCGGGCGTCATTGTCCGCACCGCGGCCGAGGGTGCCTCCGAGGAGGAGCTGACGCACGACATCAACCGCCTCCGCGCGCAGTGGGAGGGCATCGAGGGCCAGTCGACATCGACCAAGATCCTCGCCCCCGAGCTGCTTTACGGCGAACCTGACCTGACCATCAAGGTGGTCCGGGACGTCTTCAACGAGGACTTCTCCAAGCTGATCGTCTCCGGCGAGGAAGCTTGGGACACCATCGAGGCCTACGTCACCTACGTGGCACCGGACCTCGTGGGCCGGCTCGAGAAGTGGACCAAGGACTCGGACATCTTCGCGGCCTGGCGCATCGACGAGCAGATCCACAAGGCCCTGGACCGGAAGGTCTTCCTGCCCTCGGGCGGTTCGCTCGTGATCGACCGCACCGAAGCCATGACCGTGGTGGACGTCAACACCGGCAAGTTCACCGGCTCCGGCGGCAACCTCGAGGAAACCGTCACCAAGAACAACCTGGAAGCGGCCGAGGAAGTCGTCCGGCAGCTGCGCCTGCGCGATATTGGCGGCATCATCGTGATCGACTTCATCGACATGGTGCTCGAATCCAACCGCGACCTCGTGCTGCGCCGCATGGTGGAGTGCCTGGGCCGGGACCGGACCAAGCACCAGGTGGCCGAGGTGACCTCGCTGGGCCTCGTGCAGATGACCCGCAAGCGGATGGGCACCGGACTTCTGGAAGTCTTCGGCGAGCAGTGCGAAACGTGCGCTGGCCGCGGCATCGTCACCCACGACGAGCCGGTGGAACACCGCCGCGCCAACACGGTCGCCGCGGAACACTATGTGCCGCGCACCGAGGCCCAGCCTGCTGCCCGCACGGAGCGCAAGAGCCGTCGCCGCGGCAGGGGAGGCCAAGGCGCGGAGACCGTGCCGGCCGCACCCGCGCCCGTGCACGCTGAGCCCACCGAGGCTGAGCGCCACGCCAAGGCCGAAGCCACCCGTGCCGCGCTGGCGAATATCGCTGCCGCGGCGCACGCCGCGCACCTGCACGACGGGGAGGCAGCCGCTGCCAGCGACGCCGGGGCCCGCCAGGCCGCCGTCGACGCCGTCACGCAGCTCGCAGCCGCGGACGAGGCAGCCGGTCGTCCCGCAACCGTGCTGACGTTCGGCGGCGAGCAGGTGGCCCTGCCCTTCGTCGAGCACGCCGAGGACCAGCCGACACCGGCTCTGACCCTGGACCTGCTGACCGAGGCCTTCGCCAACCTGGGCGAGGCCGAGGCCGGCAAGCCGGCCGGGATGGACACCGAAGCGCCTGCCGCGGCCACCGAGGCACCCGCAGCAGTGCGCGCTGCCGAGGCTCCGGCGTCACGGACAGCTGACACCACTCGTGGCCGCCGCGGGCGACGCAACCGGAGCGCCAGCCGCGCCCAGGGCGCAGCCAACGAAACCTCCGTGGAGCATCGCGAGGCGACCCGGCCGGCCGCGGCCGGATCGATCCACGAGGCCAAGGCACCCGCCGCGGCCAGGCCTGCTTCCATCCCGGCAGGCAACGAGCCGATCATCCTCGGCGTCGGCGTACCGGCGTCGGAGCTGTAGTGTTCCGCAACTAACCACGTTCCCGACCGGTCACCATTTCGACCGGTCGGGCTGCGGGTCCGGGCCCGAGCGGGCGTAACATACGTCCGCTCCGGCCCGGGCCCGCTCGTGGGTTAAGGGGGCAACCGGGTGGCAACGGCTAGGCTGGAACACTGACACGGGGTGCCGCGCATCAGCCGGCTGAGATCCAGACCCGTTGAACCTGTCCGGTTAGCACCGGCGAAGGGATGTCTGCCTTGTCCGCGAGACCGAATCCGTCCGAGTTTCTGCCCAGCGAGTTTCAGCCGACCAATTTTCTGCCCAACGAGTTTCTGCCGGCGCAGCCCCGCCCGTCCGCGCCGCCGCGCATACCCCGCGTGCTGGCCATCGCCGGCTCTGACCCCTCCGGCGGAGCCGGGATCCAGGCCGACCTGAAAAGCATCGCGGCGAACGGCGGCTACGGCATGGCCGCCATCACCGCCCTGACAGCGCAAAATACCCAGGGCGTGCGCGCCGTCCACGTCCCCCCGGCCGCGTTCCTCACGGCGCAGCTGGACGCCATCAGCGACGACATCGGCATCGACGCCGTCAAGATCGGCATGCTCGGCGACGCCTCTGTGATCGACGCCGTCCGCAGCTGGCTGGAAAAGGTGCGCCCCGCCGTCGTCGTCCTGGACCCGGTGATGGTCGCCACCAGCGGCGACCGGCTTCTGCAGGAATCGGCCGAGACCGCCCTGCAGGCCCTCCTGCCGCTGGCGCACCTCATCACGCCCAATCTCGCCGAACTCGCCATCCTGCTCAAGGAGCCCGTCGCGGCCGACTGGGCTGAGGCCCTGGCGCAGGGCAAGCGGCTAGCCGCACTGACCGGCACCACCGTGCTGGTTAAGGGCGGACACCTCCAGGGCGGGCAGCACGGGGACGGACCCGTCCACGACGCCGATGCCGCCGACGCCGACGCAGGCAATGCCGCCGACCCCGGCTGCCCGGATGCGCTGGTCAACACCGGCGGCCTGCTCGGCCAGGAAACGGTGGTGGTGCCGGGGGAGCGGATCGCCACGCGCAACAGCCACGGCACCGGATGCTCCCTGTCCTCGGCCATGGCCACCGTGCAGGTCCGGGTGGGGGATTGGGAAGCGGCGTTGCGGGAAGTGAAGCCGTGGCTGCTCGGCGCGCTCCGCGAAGCCTCGGTCCTGGACGTCGGCACCGGCAACGGCCCGGTCCACCACTTCCACCACCTGCAGCGAATCAAGGATGGGCAGGCCCTCAAAGACGGCCAGCGCGGCCAGCGCGGTCAGCACCACCCCGGCGGGCACGGTCCGGCGGAGGGCGAGTTCGCCGCAGCCCTCCGCGCAGGAGCCACGGGCGATCTTGAGGCCATCTACGCCCTGGACTTCGTCCGCGGACTGGCCGACGGAACCTTGCCCGAGCACGAGTTCGCGTACTACCTCGCCCAGGACGCCATCTACCTCAACGGCTACTCCCGGGTCCTGGCCCGCGCCGCCGCGATCGCCCCCACCGAGGCCGAGCAGCTGTTCTGGGCCCGTTCGGCGCAGACCTGCCTGGAAGTCGAATCCGAGCTGCACCGTTCCTGGCTCAGCACCCGCCCGACCGCGCCCACCCTGGGCCCGGTGACGAAGTCGTACGTGGACCACCTGCTGGCTGCCTCTGTGTCCGGCAGGTACGGGGTCCTCGTGGCAGCAGCGCTGCCGTGCTTCTGGCTCTACGCCGAGGTCGGCTCCACCCTGCACCGGGAGTTCCTGGCCGGCGGCGCCCCCGGGGCGCACCCTTACGCCGACTGGCTGCGGACCTACGCCGATGAGGACTTCGCCGCCGCGACCCGGCAGGCCATCGCGTACACGGACACGGCAGCCAGACGGGCATCGGAGAGCGAGCGGGAGGCCATGGCACTGGCTTTCCGGCAGTCATCGCGCTACGAAGTGGACTTCTTCGACGCGCCGCGGCTGTACGCCTGACACGACCTGGCCCACACAGCGAGTACGATGGTTGGGCACGGTTCCGGAAGTCGTTGCGGCAACACAGCATCAAGACGGTCGAGATCACGGTCAAGAACATTGACAGGATCTTTGCTTCAAGACGTTGTGGCGCCTATCACGGACTACCCGCCGGAACCAGCCTCATTTGCGGCCGAAGGCAAAATTAGCGTATTCTAGATCTTCGGTGCTTACGCCAACACTTGGGTTATGACCCTGAGGACAGTCTGTTTGGAATTCCAAATGGATTTGTTCCGGGGATAGCTCATGGGTTCCCCCGGGGAATCCACCGGCGTTGAGGCACAGCGTGAGCCGGTCCAAACATTTTGGCCCCTGGTTCCGCACGCAAATCTAGTAATAAACGTCGAGAGAAGTGAGTTCCCCAGTGGTGTACGCGATTGTCCGCGCAGGCGGCCGCCAAGAGAAGGTTTCCGTTGGAGACTTCGTTACCCTGAACCGCGTCCCCGGTGGAGCCGGCAGCACCTTTGAGTTGCCCGCACTGCTCCTGGTGGACGGTGACAAAGTCACGTCTGCTGCTGCGGACCTGGCCAAGGTAACGGTTACGGCTGAGATCCTCGAAGACCTCCGTGGTCCGAAGATCGTCATCCAGAAGTTCAAGAACAAGACCGGTTACAAAAAGCGTCAGGGCCACCGTCAGGAACTGACCAAGGTCAAGATCACCGGTATCAAGTAACTCTTCGTTACTGTTCAGGTTCCAGCAGATTCCCCAGAATTTTTGAAGGCAGGCATTCCAAATGGCACATAAAAAAGGCGCGAGTTCCACTCGCAACGGTCGTGACTCCAACGCCCAGTACCTCGGCGTCAAGCGCTTCGGTGGCCAGGTAGTTTCCGCAGGCGAGATCATCGTCCGCCAGCGCGGCACCCACTTCCACCCGGGCGCCGGCGTAGGCCGCGGCGGGGACGACACCCTGTTCGCCCTGACCCCCGGTGCTGTCGAGTTCGGCACCCGCCGTGGTCGCCGCGTTGTGAACATCGTGGCTGCTGCAGCTGCAGAGTAGCAATAAGTTCTAAATCGGTGGGGCGGGCCATTAGGTCCGCTCCACCGGTGTTTTAACCGCATTACAATCATCTTGGGCCCCTTTGGGGGTCCGGGGAACAGCACTGAGGAGATCCACGTGGCGAGCTTTGTAGACCGGGTAGTACTGCACGTATCCGGCGGTACCGGCGGCCACGGCTGTGTCTCCGTTCACCGCGAGAAGTTCAAGCCCCTCGGCGGTCCCGACGGCGGCAACGGCGGCAACGGCGGCGACGTCATCCTGCGCGTGGACCCCCAGACCACCACCTTGCTCGACTACCACCACGCACCCCACCGGCACGCCACCAACGGCGGCCCCGGCATGGGCGACTGGCGCGGCGGCAAGAACGGCGAAACCCTGATCCTTCCGGTACCCGTGGGTACCGTGGTGAAGTCCAAGTCCGGCGACGTCATCGCCGACCTCGTGGCCGAAGGCGACGAGTACATCGCCGCCGCCGGCGGCATTGGTGGCCTCGGCAACGCGTCCCTGTCCTCCCAGAAGCGCCGCGCGCCCGGTTTCGCGCTGCTCGGCATCGAGGGCGAATCCAGCGACGTTGTCCTGGAACTGAAGTCCATCGCTGACATCGCCCTGGTCGGCTTCCCCTCGGCCGGCAAGTCCAGCCTGATCGCCGCCATGTCCGCCGCCCGGCCCAAGATCGCGGACTATCCCTTCACCACCCTCATCCCGAACCTGGGCGTCGTCCAGGCCGGTGAGGTCCGCTTCACCATTGCCGACGTCCCCGGCCTGATCGAGGGCGCCAGTGAGGGCAAGGGCCTCGGCCACCACTTCCTACGCCACGTCGAGCGGTGTGCCGCCCTGGTGCACGTGCTGGACTGCGGCACGCTCGAATCGGACCGCGATCCGCTCTCCGACCTCGCCATCATCGAGGCCGAGCTGGAGAAGTACGCCGTGGACATGAGCTACAGCGGGGCCGACGGCGAAGTTGTTCCGTTGAACCACCGCCCCCGCCTGGTGGCCCTGAACAAGGTTGACCTGCCGGACGGCAAGGACATGGCCGAGTTCGTCCGCCCAGAACTCGAATCCCGTGGCTACAAGGTCTTCGAAATCTCGGCGACGAGCCATGAAGGCCTCCGCCAGCTCGGCTTCGCCATGGCCGAAATCGTCCAGGCTGCCCGCGACGCCGTCGCTGCGACCCCGCCGAAGGTGCACGCCCCCGTGCTGCGCCCCCGCGCCGTCAACGAGACCGGCTTCACGATCCGCCGCGAGGAAAAGAACCTCGAGCCGCTCTTCCGCGTCCTGGGCGACAAGCCCGTGCGCTGGGTCAAGCAGACCGACTTCACCAACGAGGAAGCGATCGGCTACCTCGCCGACCGCCTGGCCAAGCTCGGAGTTGAAAACGAACTGTTCAAGCAGGGCGCTACGCCGGGCGACACGGTGGTCATCGGCGAGGACGACGGCGTCGTCTTCGACTGGGAGCCGACCATGATGGCCGGCGCCGAACTGCTCGCCTCGCCCCGCGGCACCGACGTGCGCTTCGCCGACATCGGCGACCGCCCGACGCGTGGCCAGAAGCGCGACGAACAGCAGGAACGCCGGGACGCCAAGGCCGCCGCCCGCGCCGAGCTCGAAGCCGAACGCAAGGCCGGTATCTGGACCGAATCCGTCAGCGGCCGCCGGGCGCGGCAGCCGCTCAAGGAGAGTGGACTGGGCGAAGCCGATGACGAGTAAGACCGTCGTCGGGCACCGGTCCCAGCCGCTCAGCGCTCAAGACATCAAAGCCCAGACCACCAACGCCCCGGACCGCACTGCGCTGTCCGGGGCGCGCCGGATTGTCGTCAAGGTGGGCTCGTCCTCGCTGACCTCGATCAAGGGCGGGATCTCCGAAGAGGCCCTGACCGGGCTCGCCGACGCCCTGGCCCACAAGCGCAACGAGGGCGCGGAGATCATCCTGGTGTCCTCTGGCGCGATCGCCGCCGGCCTCGCCCCGCTCGGCCTCGAGAAGCGCCCCCGCGACCTCGCCACCCAGCAGGCCGCGGCCAGCGTAGGCCAGGGCCTGCTGATGGCCCGGTACACCCACGCGTTCGGGGCGCACGGGGTCACCGTCAGCCAGGTGCTGCTGACCGCAGATGACCTCATGCGGCGCAGCCAGCACACCAACGCGTTCCGCGCGCTGAACCGGTTGTTGAACCTCGGCGTCGTCCCGGTGGTCAACGAAAACGACACCGTGGCCACCCACGAGATCCGCTTCGGCGACAACGACCGGCTCGCGGCCCTGGTGGCCCACCTGGTCCGCGCCGACGCACTCGTGCTGCTGTCCGACGTCGACTCCCTGTACGACGGCCCGCCGTCGCACGGCGCTAAACGGATTCCGCACGTCTCCGGCCCGCACGATCTCGACGGCGTCTCGATCGGCAGCACCGGCAAGGCCGGCGTGGGCACCGGCGGCATGGCCACCAAGGTCGAAGCCGCCAGCATGGCCGCCGGTTCCGGTATCCACGCGCTCGTAACGTCCACGCCCAATGCGGCCGCCGCACTGGCCGGCGAGGACGTGGGCACGTGGTTCTCCGTCAATGGCGCGCGCAAGCCGATCCGGCTCCTGTGGCTGGCCCACCTGGCGTCCGTGCGGGGCACCCTGGTGCTCGACGACGGCGCGGTCGCGGCCGTCCGCGACCGCCGCACCTCGCTGCTGCCGGCCGGGATCGCCGCGGTGAAGGGCGACTTCGAGGCCGGCGACGCCGTGGAGATGGTGTCCATGGACAACACCGTGATTGCCCGCGGGCTGGTCAACTATTCCGCCGCCGAACTGCCCCAAATGCTGGGCCGCTCCACCCGGGAGCTCGGCAAGGCGCTGGGCCGCGGATATGACCGCGAAGTTGTTCATGTTGACGACCTGGTGCTGGTCTAGGTCACCTCGACGCCTAAACTGGAAGCATGACTGAGGCCCTGACTTCCGCTGCCGTGACTGACGTGCCTGCCGGCACCGTTCCCGCAAGCAACGCCGAGCCCGCCCAAGGATTCGGCGTGGCGCCGGATGCGGCGCCGGGCCCTGGCACGGCAGCAGACATCGAAGCGGCGGTCCACGCGATCGCAGACCGCTCGCGCCAGGCTGCCCGCAAGATGGCGCACGCCAACCGGGCCTGGAAGGACCGGGGCCTGCGCGCCATCGGCAAGGCGCTGGTGGAACACCGGCACCAGATCCTGGCCGCCAACGCCAAGGACGTCGCGGCCGGCCGGGCCGCCGGCACGAGCGCCGCCCTGTTGGACCGCCTGACGCTGACCGAATCACGCATCACGGCCCTCGCCGCCGCACTCGAAAACCTCGCCACCCTGCCCGATCCCGTGGGAAACGTGGTGCGGGGCCAGACTCTCCCCAACGGGCTGCGCCTGCGCCAGATCAACGTACCCATGGGCGTGGTGGCCGCGATCTATGAGGCCCGCCCGAACGTCACGGTGGACATCGCCGGCCTGGCCCTCAAGAGCGGCAACGCCGTCATCCTGCGCGGCGGATCCGCCGCCGCTGCCACCAACGCCGCCCTGATCACCATCCTCCGGGACGCACTGGAATCGGTGGGCCTGCCCGCCGACGCCGTCCAGACCGTGGACCAGTACGGCCGTGACGGCGCCAACGCCCTCATGCGGGCGCGCGGCCGGGTGGACGTGCTCATTCCCCGCGGCGGGCGCGAGCTGATCCAGGCCGTCGTGACGAACTCCTCCGTACCGGTCATCGAAACCGGTGAGGGCAACGTCCACATCTTCCTGGACGCTTCCGCCGGCGAAGAAATGGCGGTGGACATCCTCCTCAACGCCAAGACCCAGCGGCCCAGCGTCTGCAACACCGTCGAAACCCTCCTGGTGCACTCCAAGTCCACCGTACTTCCCGCCGTCGCCGCCGCACTGCGGGCTGCCGGGGTCACCCTGCACGTGGACCAGCGCATCCGCGCCGCCCTGCCGGCGTCGGTCCAGTCCGTGCCGGCCACGGAGGAAGACTGGGCCACCGAATACATGAACCTGGACCTGGCAGTGGCCATGGTGGACAGCCTGGACGAGGCCGTCAGGCACATCCGGAAGTGGTCCACCGGCCACACTGAAGCGATCCTGACCAACGACCTCGCCAACGCCGAGCGCTTCATCGCCGACGTCGATTCGGCCGCCGTGATCGTGAACGCCTCCACCCGCTTCACCGACGGCGGCGAGCTCGGCCTCGGCGCCGAAGTGGGGATTTCCACCCAAAAACTCCATGCCCGCGGCCCTATGGGACTGACGGAGCTGACCACGACCAAGTGGATCGTGCAGGGCGAGGGCCAGATCCGGGGCTAGCAACGCTGTAACATGGAACGGAAGACCGGAACGGCGGACACCTCCGCCGTCGTCAAATTTTGAACTCACTAGGGGAGAACATGCTGTCGCAGCAGATCGCCACTTTCGTCGCCGCCGTCGGCGAATCGGGCCACGAGGAACTCGCACCGCTCATCGCACCGCCGTTTGTCATTGGCGGGACCATGTTCGCGATCCTGGTCGTCCTGCTGTTGATCACGCTGTCCTACTCCAACTTGGGCAGGCGCCACGTGGCTGTCGAGGAGCACTCGGATCCGCACCGCCAGCACCCGAACAAGCACGATCACAGCCAAGGTCACTAATATTTCCGCCACCGGGAAGCAGCGCGGCGCTCAGCGCCGCCTGCGTCTGGGTGTGATGGGCGGCACGTTCGATCCCATCCATCACGGACACCTCGTCGCGGCCAGTGAGGTCGCGGCCAAGTTCGACCTCGACGAAGTCGTGTTTGTGCCCACCGGCCAGCCATGGCAGAAGATGGCCAAGAAGGTCAGCGAAGCTGAGCACCGGTATCTCATGACCGTCATCGCCACGGCCTCGAACCCCCGCTTCACTGTGAGCAGGGTGGACGTAGACCGTCCGGGACCGACGTACACGATCGACACCCTGCGTGACCTGCACACCCTGCGACCGGACGCCGATCTGTTCTTCATCACCGGCGCGGACGCCCTGGCCCAGATTTTGTCCTGGAAAGACATTGATGAACTCTGGTCCCTTGCGCACTTTGTGGGCGTAACCCGGCCAGGCCACGTGCTGGACGGCATGGGCCGCAAAGACGTCAGCCTCCTGGAGGTCCCGGCCATGGCCATCTCCTCCACGGACTGCCGCACGAGGGTGGCCGAAGGCAACCCGGTCTGGTATCTCGTTCCGGACGGGGTGGTCCAGTACATCGCCAAGTATGGCCTGTACCACGCCAGCAACGACGCGGATCGCCTGGGGACCGGACACACTGGGAGCGCCAACGCCGGAAGCGGCGCGGCCGGGATTGACCCCGCACGGCAGGATCCAGCCTTCGAGATAATCCAACCAGCCAGCACTGAATGAGTCAGCCATGAGTCAGGAACAGCCTCCCATCCGCAGCCGCCGCGAAATGCGACAGGCCAGAGATGAACGTCTGGACACTCCGGGCCCGGGCGAGCCGACGGAGGCCGAAATCACCGGCCGCCGTCGCGTTGCCGACGCCCCGGTGGACTCTGTGCGTGCTGATTCTGTGCCCGCCGGCACGGAGCGGTCCTCGCAGGTCCGGGCACGGGACCGCGCCGCGCTGCGCACCATCAAGGAACTCGCTGAGAAGGAAGGCCAACTGGCCGGCGGAGGGCCACCCACGCGACGCCAGTTGAGGCTTTTGGAGCTGGCGACGGAAACCGCCCCGGCCACCCAGGCCAACACCATTGTCCCGGTGTCGCCGCGGACGCGGGCCACCCCGGTCGTTTCCCCGGCCGGGAAGGACGCCGCCCCAAAGGAGGCTGCCTCAACGGACGCTGTCTCAAAGGACAGTGCCTCAAAGGACAGTGGCCAGAAGAGCTCAGCCCCGGCTGTCTCAGCCGCCCCGGCGCCCAAGGCCCCCGCGGCCGACGGCGTGGGACCCGGCGGGAAAGTGCCCGAGGGCATGACCGTGGAGCAGGCGCTGGCCGCCCGCGAACTCCTCGCGGAGCAGGCCAAGAACCAAGTGGCCAAGATGGAACACATCGCGGCCACAGATCCCGACGCCGTTGACCCGGCCGTCCTGGCCGAGCAGATCGCCCTCGCTGAGCGCGCCGCGATCCTGAACCGCCGCGCCGCCGCCAAGCAGAAGCTTGCGGAGCAAAACAGCCAGCCGGCGGCCCCCCGCAACGATCCGACCACGGCCAACAACCTGGCCATGGTCACACCCTTGGAATTTGAGAAGGTTCCCGGCGTGGAGCGGCCCGTCATGAAGCGCCCTGCCACGTCGTACGTTCCGGTTGTCACCAATCCGGGTCCTCGGATGGACGCGCCACGGAAACCCGGTCTGCGCCGGCCGGGCGTGTCCCGCCAGAAGGTCGCAGGTCCTGCCACGGGTTCTGCCGCTGGCAGGAGCGGCGTCCTGGCCCGGGCGGAAGCGGCCGCCCAAGCCGGAACGGCACGGCCGGCAAGCGCGGCGAATTCCGCGGGGGAGACCGACGAAAGACTCGTTGGCGGGGAACCCGTGGCCGCGAATGCCGCCTACGGGCTGGAACCCTTGGATGCCGCTACCGCCGGGCTCGGCCGGGCGCGGCGCCTGCGCATGCTCCAGCTCGGCGTCCTGGCCCTGGGGATCGTAGCCCTCATCGCCGGCATCACGCTGATCGTCACCGGGCTGGCCCACTAGGTCCAAGGCCGCCATCGGCGCCCACATTTTCATCACCATAATTTTTCATCACTACAAGGAGTCCCGTGACTGCAACCGATTCATCCATCACTACCGCCCGCCACGCAGCCCGCGCTGCCTCGGAGAAGCTTGCCGAGGACATCGTGGCCCTGGACGTCAGCGAACGGCTGGCCCTGGCTGACGTCTTCCTGATCGCCTCGGCCCCGAGCGAACGCCAGGTCAACGCGATCGTCGACGGCATCGAGGACGAGCTCTCCAAGTTCGACCAGAAGCCCGTCCGCCGCGAGGGCCGCTCCGGCGGTCGCTGGGTGCTGCTGGACTACTCCAACGTCGTCATCCACGTCCAGCACGAGGAAGACCGCGTGTTCTACGCCCTCGAGCGCCTGTGGAAGGACTGCCCCGTCGTCGATCTGCAGCTGGGTGACGACGCTTCCGCCAAGGCCGCCGCCGGCACCGACACGGAGTAGCAACCCGCGCACCGGCCAGGCGCCGGCGGCGCTAAACAGAGGCGAATATGCCCGATTTGGAATTTTCCGAAGGGCTGGTCTAAGATATTTGAGTTGCTTCGGAGAGATCCGGACAAAGAAACCGGAACTTTACACGTCAGCAGACGTGCTCGGAGCAGCGAAAATTCGGGGCTGTGGCGCAGCTGGTAGCGCACCTGCATGGCATGCAGGGGGTCAGGGGTTCGAGTCCCCTCAGCTCCACCGGATAATCCGCCGGAATCGAAAGATTCCGGCGGATTTTTTTGTGCCCGAAGTGCGGGCCCGGCGTGTGTCCCGGGGGGCGTTCCGAGCAGGCCAAGTCACGGATCGGTGCGCCGATTGGCGCCGGTGGCAATTGTGGTTTAGGCTATTCAGGTTGCTTCAGGGAGACGGAACTCCCGGGCAAATGAGGGGCTGTGGCGCAGCTGGTAGCGCACCTGCATGGCATGCAGGGGGTCAGGGGTTCGAATCCCCTCAGCTCCACCAGAAAGGGAATCACCGCTAGACGGTGGTTCCCTTTTTCGTACCCTCCGCACCAGTGCAGGACCTCAAAAGTCGCATCCGTCAAGGCCGTCTCATGACCGGACGTCATAAACTGTCATTTAGGCTCTCCGCCCTGAGCCGGACCTTGCTATCGTCGCTAGGAGACGGCCGCCATGCGGCTCAGCTGGAAGGCCATTTCCGGCTCCACGACTAAGGAACATCATGAAGCGCACACGACTTTCCGTTATCGGCCTCATTGCAGCAGCAGGACTCGCCCTGGCAGGCTGCGGGTCGGCGTCCACCACTCCGGCCAGCTCAGCGCCGGCAGCCGGGGCGGACACCTCCCTGAGCGACGTCAAGAGCGCGGGCGTGCTCAAGGTCGGCACGGAAGGCACCTACAAGCCGTTCACGTTCCACGCCAACGGCAGCGGTGAACTGACGGGCTACGACGTCGAGATCATCAGCGCCGTCGCAGAGAAGCTGGGCGTCAAGCCGGCCTTCCAGGAGACGCAGTTCGACGCCATCTTCGCCGGCCTCGACGCCAAGCGATTCGACGTCGTCGCCAACCAGATTTCCATCACGGACGAGCGCAAGGCGAAGTACGATTTCTCCACCCCCTACACGGTGAGCACCGGCGTCGTCGTCACCAAGTCGGATAACAACAGCATCCACTCCTTCGAGGACCTGAACGGCAAGACCACGGCCCAGTCCCTGACCAGCAACTGGTACAAGCTGGCGCAGCAGAGCGGCGCGAACGTCGAGGCCGTGGAGGGATGGGCGCAGGCGATCACGCTGCTCAAGCAGGGCCGAGTCGATGCGACCATCAACGACAAGCTGACCTACCTGGACTCCCAGAAGACCAACCACGACGCCGACATCAAGGTTGCCGCCGAGACCACTGACAAATCGCTGAGCGCCTTCACCCTGCGCAAGGGATCGACCAGCCTGACCGAGGCCATCAACAAGGCCCTCGGAGAGCTGGCGGCCGACGGCACCCTGACGAAGATCTCCCAGAAGTACTTCGACGCCGACGTCTCGAAGTAGCCAATGCACGCCGCAGAGAAACGCCGCGTCCGGGCATGAGCATCAACTGGGAACTCGTGTGGTCATCGCTGGGCCCCCTCCTGACCGGTGCGATCTTCGGCACCATTCCCTTGGCGCTGGCCTCGTTCAGCCTGGGCCTTGTGCTGGCCCTGGTGGTCGCCCTCATGCGGCTGAGCCGCAACCGCCTGGTTTCCGCGGTGGCGCGGACCTACATCTCCGTGATCCGCGGAACCCCGCTGCTGGTCCAGCTGTTCGTCATTTTCTACGGGCTGCCGTCCGTCGGAATCACCATCAGCCCCTGGCCCAGCGCGATCATCGCGTTCTCCCTGAATGTCGGCGGCTATGCCGCGGAGGTCATCCGCGCGGCCATCTTGTCTGTCCCCAAGGGGCAGTGGGAGGCCGGCCACACCATCGGAATGTCGCGCCACCAGACCTTGGTCCGGATAATCCTGCCGCAGGCCGCGCGGGTCTCGGTTCCGCCGCTGTCCAACACCTTCATCAGCCTGGTCAAGGACACCTCGCTGGCGTCGCTGATCCTGGTCACCGAACTGTTCCGCGTGGCGCAGCAGGTGGCCGCCTTCAGCCAGGAATTCATGCTGCTGTATCTGGAGGCGGCCGTGATCTACTGGATCATCTGCCTCGTCCTCGCCAGCGGACAGTCCGCCCTCGAGAAGAGATTGGACCGCTATGTCGCCCACTGAACTCCCGCCCACGGAACCCGCGTCCTCTGAAGTTCCTGTCCCGGAGGACGCCCTGCTGACCGTCACCGGCCTGCGCAAGGCGTTCGGACAGCACGAGGTGCTCAAATCCATCGACCTTGAGGTCCGCCGCGGCGAAGTGGTCACGTTGATCGGGCCGTCCGGATCAGGCAAGACGACAGTCCTGCGCTGCCTGAACGGCCTCGAAGTGCCCGACGCCGGCGTCGCTGAATTCGCGGGGCAACTGACCGTCGACTTTGCCACACCGGTGGCCAAGAAGCAGGTGCTCGCCTTGCGGGACCGCAGCGCCATGGTGTTCCAGCACTACAACCTCTTCCCGCACAAGACCGTCTTGGAGAACGTGATCGAAGGCCCGGTCCAGGTGCAGAAGCGGCCCAAGGCGGAGGCAATCCAGGAGGCCCGGGACTTGCTGGCCCGCGTCGGACTGGCCGGCAAGGAGAACAGCTACCCGTTCGAACTTTCCGGCGGCCAGCAGCAGCGCGTCGGCATTGTGCGTGCCCTCGCCCTGCGCCCGCAACTGCTGCTCTTCGACGAGCCCACCTCGGCGCTGGACCCCGAGCTCGTGGGCGAGGTCCTGGCCGTCATCAAGGAACTCGCGGACGAAGGCTGGACCATGGTGGTGGTCACCCACGAGCTCGCGTTCGCCCGCCAGGTGGCCGACGAGGTCATCTTCATGGACGGCGGCGTGGTGGTCGAACGCGGCCACCCCGACACCGTGCTGCGGGACCCGCGGGAGGAACGCACGCGGCAGTTCGTGGACCGCCTGCTGAACCCGTTCTAAGGCACCCCACCCAGGGTGGACTAAAAGCGCGATCAAAAACGCGACTAAACTTGGCCGGGTGAACGACTCCCTGCCCCCGTGCCCCGAATGCTCCAGCGAATACACCTACGAGATGGGGGCACTCCTGGTCTGCCCGGAGTGTGCGCACGAATGGTCCGCGTCCGCGGAGACTGACACAGACGCCGACGCCCCTGCGGCCGCCGACACCGTCATCAAGGATGCCGTTGGCAACGTCCTGGCCGACGGCGACACCGTCACGGTGGTCAAGGACCTGAAAATCAAGGGCAGCTCCACGGTCATCAAGGTCGGCACCAAGGTCCGCGGCATCCGCCTGGTCAACGGTGTCGGAGACCACGACATCGACTGCAAGGTGGACGGCGTCGGCCCCATGCAGCTCAAGTCCAGCGTCGTCAAAAAGATCTGAGCGGGGCGCAACCATGACCGCCGAGACTGTGCGGTCGGTCGACGTCGTCGTGGTCGGCGCCGGCCAGGCGGGACTGTCGGCGGCCTACCATCTTCAGCGCCGCGGCCTCGTCCCGGCCGCTTCTGCCGCAACCGCTTCTGCAGCAGCCGCTTCTGCCCGGGCCGGCACGGGGCAGACCGCAGCAGACGGGCAGCCGGCAGCGGAGGCCCCGCCTGCCCGGACGTACATCGTGCTCGACGCCGAAGACGGGCCCGGCGGGGCCTGGCGGCACCGCTGGAAGAGCCTGCTCATGGCAACGGTGAACGGCATCAGCGACCTCCCGGGAATCCCGCAGCCCGACGTGGACCCTGCCGAGGCCAGCTCCAGTTTCCTCACCCGCTATTTTGGCGGATACGAGCACGACATAGGCCTTGCGATCGAGCGGCCGGTGAAAGTGCGGTCGGTGAGCCGGGAGGACGATGATCCCGCCGGACGGCTGAACATCGCAACCTCCCAAGGCCGCTACTCTGCCCGTGCCGTCATCAACGCAACCGGCACCTGGACCCGTCCGTTCTGGCCCATCTACCCGGGCAGGGCCAGCTTCCGCGGCCGGCAGCTGCACGTCGCCGACTACGTTTCCGCCGACGAATTCCGCGGGCAGCATGTCATTGTGGTCGGCGGCGGGATCTCGGCCGTCGGACTGCTCGATGAGATCTCCAAGGTCACCACCACCACCTGGTTCTCGCGCCGGGAACCGGTCTGGCGCGAGGCCCCCTTCGACCGGCAGGCCGGCCACGACGCCGTCGCCCTGGTCGAGGAGCGGGTGCGCCAGGGCCTCCCCCCGCAGAGCGTCGTCTCCGTGACCGGCCTGATCTGGACCCCTGCCCTGCGGGCCGCCGCCGCGCGCGGCGTCCTTGACCGGCACCCCATGTTCACCGCGATTGAACCCGACGGCGTACGGATGGCTGACGGCAGCTTCCTGGCCGCCGGGGTCATCCTGTGGGCCACGGGATTCCGGGCCGAACTCGAACACCTCGCCCCGTTGCACCTGCGCGGACCCGGCGGCGGCATCGCGATGAACGGCACCCAGGTCGCGGCCGAGCCACGGGTCCACCTCGTCGGCTACGGGCCCTCCTCATCCACAATCGGCGCCAACCGTGCCGGCCGGGCCGCCGTCGCTGGAATCGTCACGCTGCTGGCCCGGACCGGTATAACGTAAAGCCTGCAGTGCAGCACCGGGGAGGCCTCACACCCTGGTCCCACACCGGCACCATTACCCAAGCCCGAGAAGAAACGGCGGCATAACGCGCGTGGCGGACAACAGCTTCGAATCCCTCTTTGCCCGGCTGAGCAGATTCCCGGACGTCGAGGCTGACAACCTGCAGGCCTGGGATGCCACGGACAGACTCCTGTTGGACACTGCCCTTGAGATGCACGCGGCCGGCCGGCTGCAGCCCGGCGGCCGGCTCACAGTGGTGGGGGACCGGTACGGTGCCCTGACCCTCGGGGCAATGCTGGGGGCCGGGACGCTCGGGGCGCAGGCCGTCCGGGTCCACCAGGACCTCATCACCGGTGAACGGGCGCTGCGGGCGAACGCCGAGGCCCTGGCCATCGACGCCGGCTTCGCGCACTTTCCGTTGGGCGCCGGCCTGTTGGAGGGCGCTTCCCTGGTCCTGCTGCAGCTGCCGCGGTCCCTGGCCGAACTTGAGGAAATCGCCGACGCCGTGGCCCGCTACGCGGCGCCCGACGTCGTGCTGCTGGCGGGCGGCCGCGTCAAACACATGAGCCTGGGCATGAACGCCGTGCTGGCGCGTTACTTCGACGACGTCCAGCCCCAACTGGCCCGGCAGAAATCACGGCTCCTGCTGGCCCGGCGCCCCAAGCCGGTCCCGGCCGAGCTTCCCTTCCCGGTCACTGCGGTCAATGACGAACTGGGGCTCACGGTCTGCGCACGGGGCGCCGTATTTGCCGGCACCGGGCTGGATATCGGAACCAGGTACCTGCTGGACTTCCTGCCCCGGATGCCGCACGCCACCCATGCCGTTGACCTCGGCTGCGGCACCGGAATCCTCGCCGCGATGTACGCCCGGGGCAACCCCGGCGCCCGCGTCACTGCCACGGACCGGTCCGCCGCCGCAGTCGACTCAGCCCTGGCCACCGCCCGCGCGAACGGACTGGACAGACAGATCGACGTGCTTCAGGACGACGCCATGAGCTCCCTGCCGGACGCCAGCGCGGACCTGGTCCTGCTCAACCCGCCCTTCCATCTGGAAGCAGCGGTCCACTCCGGCGCGGGGATCAAGCTGATCGAAGCGGCCGGCAGGGTGCTCGCCCCGGGCGGGGAACTCTGGACCGTGTTCAACAGCCACCTGCACTACCGGCCAGCCCTCGAACGCCTGATCGGGCCCACCCGCGAGGTCGGCAGGAATCCGAAGTTCACCGTGACGGCCAGCACCAGGCGGCCGTAACGGCAGAAACATTGTGTCGGTAAAGCGTAAGTGTGGGCGCACGCCTGCACGTAACGTACGATTCTGACAACTGCTGTGCGTGGCCAAAGACGTTTAGAGGTAACAGTGACCGAGTTCCGGCAACCCTCGCCGAGGCGAGGGACCAACCTACCGAAGATGGGCGACTTCAACCTCACGGTCATCCTGGACGCCATCCGCCGCACGCCGGGCGGCCTGAGCCGGGTGGAGCTCGCCCAGATTGTCGGGCTCTCGCCGCAGACCATCTCCAACATTTCCCGCCGCCTGCTGGACCAGCATCTGATCATCGAGGCAGGCAAGGAAGGCACTGGGCCGGGCAAGCCCAGGACCATGCTCCGGCTGAATCCCTCAGGGATGTATGCAGTGGGCGTGCACCTGGACCCGGCCGTCCTCACGTTCGTCGTGCTGGACCTGCTCGGCGCCGTTGTCAGGCACTCGCGGATCACCACCCCGCCCGGCACCGACCCCCGGGCGGTCATTGACAGCATCACTGACGAAATCAAGAGGCTCATCCTGGACTCCGGGGTGGATCCGGAACTGATCGCCGGGCTCGGGGTAGCGTCGCCGGGTCCCATCGACCTCAACGAGGGTGCCGTCGTGGACCCGCCGCTGCTGCCGGGCTGGGACCACGTCGGGCTGCGGGATGCCCTCGCGGAAGCCACTGGCCTGTCCACGCTCATGGATAAGGACGTCACCAGCGCTGCCGTGGCCGAAACCTGGGCCGGAGGCCCCAGCGGCGAGGGCAGCTTTGTCTTCATGTATATGGGGACCGGGATCGGCTGCGGGATCGTCCTCAACGACGAAGTCGTCCGCGGGACCTCGGGCAACGCCGGTGAAATCGGGCACATCATCGTGGACCCGGGCGGCGCCCTCTGCGATTGCGGGCAGCACGGCTGCGTGAAGTCCTCCGCCATTCCGCAGGTCCTCGTGGCGCAGGCCGAGGCGGCCGGGATATTGGATGGTTCGCTCCAGGACAGAAGCGCGCCGGCAGTTCAGGAGCGTTTCGCCGAGCTGTGCGCGATCGCCGACGCCGGCAACGAAGAGGCCAAGGAAATCATTCGACGATCCGCTGTGCTCGTGGCCCGTGCGGTCTCGGTCATCACCAACGCCCTGGACGTGGACCGCGTGGTGTTCGGCGGCCCGTTCTGGACATGCCTCTCAGCGGCTTATCTGGAGCTAATCCCTGACCTGGTGGACGCGAACAGCGCCACCCGGAAGATCCACGGCATCGAAGTGGTGGGCACGGGAGTGGGCGAGGACGTCGGCGCCGTCGGTGCCGCCTGCCTGGTGCTCGAACACATGCTGGCCCCACGCTCCCAGCGGCTTCTCCTCGAAGGGTAGACGGGCTGGGGGACTAGGGGCTAACCGGGCCTCAGTCGATGTCCTCAATGATCGTCCCATACGGGATGGTGTCGTCCAGATGCGCCTGGTGGCCATGCGGAAGCACGAGCACCCGCACCCCGTGCGAGCGTTCTGCAGCCGACTGCATGAGGACAGGCCGGACCGTGTTGATGAAGCTCTCGCTCTTGCCGGCGAGGTAGGTCTGGTAGCTGGCTGGAAGCTGAATCATTGCATCAGGATAGTCCTGACTGGGTGCGTTGGGGAGAGCGGCCCGTACCGGCCGAAAACGGCTCCTCGGGCGAACATTATTCTGCCGCGCACCGCAAATGGTCGTAAAGGTGCGTCTTAATTCGGGCGCCGACTTGAAGGGCCCCACGGCCGGGCCTTAGAGTTCTATACAAGTTACCTCAGTAACGTGTCAGCGATCCTCCGCTGAAAGCTGCCCCCGGGCGGCCCAGGAGGGTGTGGGTGCCCCCATGTGGGCCTGACATTTGCTCACGGACAACTTCGTATCAGGCGTAACAGTCGCGGCTGCGCCCTGCTGAAGTTCCCTCCGTGTTCCCCAAACTCAATTCACTGACGACGGAGTTCCCGTTTATGGATCCGGTCATCCGGGTTTTCGGATCTCTCCTGGCGGCAGTGTTCACAGCCAAGGACGCAAATGTCACCACCAAGCCTTATCGATACCCATCCCAATCTTGCCGGCGTGGCACCTGTTGCGCTGTCCTACGAGCTGTTCCCGCCGCGGTCGCCCGCAGCCGCGGAATCCCTCTGGACCACCATCGGCGAACTGGAAACCACAGACCCGGACTATGTGTCCGTGACCTACGGGTCCAACGGCTCCAACCGCAGCACCGCCGTCGATCTCGTCAACCGGCTCGTGCAGGAAACGACGCTGCGGCCCCTGGCCCACCTCACCTGCGTCGGCAACTCCCCGCAGGAACTGGCGGAGATCATCGGCGAACTGCTCGACGTCGGCGTCCGCGGCATCCTCGCCCTGCGCGGCGACCGGCCCAAGGACGGTGCAACCCCGCCGCCGGGATCGCTCCGGTACGCCCAGGACCTGATCGAACTCATCCGCCGCGTGGAGCAGCGCCGCTCGGCGCTGCTGTGCGCCGGCAGGGTTGCGGTCGGCGTCGCCGCCTACCCGACCCGGCACCCGGAATCCCCGAGTGAGGCGCACGACGTCGAGGTCCTGCTGGCCAAGCAGCGCTCCGGCGCCGACTTCGCCATCACCCAGGTCTTCTTCCACACCGAGCAGTACGCCGACCTCCTGACCCGGGCGCGCCGGGCCGGGGTGACCATCCCGATCATTCCCGGGGTCATGCCGCTGACCAGCCTCCGGCGGCTCGCCCGCCTCGGCGAACTGACCGGCGTCGAACCGGCCCCGGAACTCATCGAACGCCTCGCGGCCGCCGATACCGACGCCGATCGGACCCGGATCGGGGTCAGCGCCACCGTTGATCTCGCCAACGCAGCCCTGGACGCCGGGGCCCCCGGCATCCACCTCTACACGTTCAATGAGCACGTCGCCGCCCTGGACGTGCTGGACAAACTCGCCCTGCCCCGCCCGCACCGCGGGAACCGGCAGGGCGGCAACCGGCAGGGCGCCGGCCGCATCAACGCCTCCCGGCGCGCCGCCAGCGGCCAGCTCGCCAGCTGAGCCCCCACCTTCGTCATCTGTCAACGACAACTCCAAGGACTTCCCATGACTGAACTTCCCAGCAATGAACAGCGCACCACCCCCTTCCCGTCCGCCTCGATCCTCGGCTACCCGCGCATCGGCCGCCGCCGCGAACTCAAGAAGGCCGTCGAGGCCTACTGGGCCGGCAAGATCGACGCCGCAGCCCTGGACGCCGCCGCCAAGGAAATCCAGCTCGGCACCGCCAAGCGCCTCCAGAGCTTGGGCCTGACCGAAGCCGCCGCCGTCCCCGGCACCTTCTCCTACTACGACCAGGTGCTTGACGCCGCCGCCCACCTCGGCGCCGTGCCGGCCCGCTTCGGGAACCTCCTCAACACTGAGGGACAGCTCGACATCGACGGCTACTTCACCCTGGCCCGCGGCAACAAGGAACAGCAGCCGCTGGAAATGACCAAGTGGTTCGACACCAACTACCACTACCTCGTGCCGGAAATCGGCCCGGAGACGAACTTTGCGCTGACCTCGAACCGGATCGTCGAGGAGTTCGAGTACGCCCTCGCCAACGGCGTGGAAACCCGCCCGTACATCGTCGGCCCGGTCACGTTCCTGCTGCTGAGCAAGGCCTCCGACGACGCCCCGGCCGGTTTCAGCCCGCTGTCCCGCCTCGAGGACATCCTCCCCGTCTACGCCGCACTGCTTCAGAAGCTCGCCGCCGCCGGCGCCAGCTGGGTCCAGCTCGACGAGCCCGCCCTCGTGGTGGACCAGGACACCCCGGCCGTGGAAATCCAGGCCGCCGTCGCCCGCTCCTACGAGGCCCTCGCCGCCACGGCCCAGCGCCCGCAGCTGTTCGTCTCCACCCCATACGGCGCGCTCAACGGCCAGCTCGGCACCCTCGCCGCCACCGGCATCGACGCCCTGCACCTGGACGTCTTCAAGGGCGAGGTCCCCTCCGCCGCGGCCCTGGCCGCGCTGGGCAACAAGACCCTCGTCGCCGGCGTCGTGGACGGCCACAACATCTGGCGCAACGATCTCGCCGCCTCAGCGGAGAAGATCGCCGAACTGAAGAAGTCGGTGGCCAAGCTGGCCATCAGCACGTCCACCTCCACCCAGCACGTCCCGCACGACGTCGACGAGGAAGTCCAGCTCTCCGAGCAGCTGCGCAGCTGGCTGGCCTTCGCCGACCAGAAGGCCGTGGAAGTTGTCACCCTCGCCGGTCTGCTGACCGACGAAACAGCAGTCCAGCCCGCCATCGACGAGGCCACCCGCATCATCGCCTCCCGCGCCGAGGCCGAGGGCGTCCGCCGCGGCGACGTCCGGGCTCGCACCGAGGCCCTGACCGACGCCGACTTCAACCGCTCCGCCTACGCAGTGCGCGAGGCAGCCCAAGAAAAGGCGCTGCACCTGCCGCCGCTGCCTACCACCACCATTGGATCCTTCCCTCAGACCTCGGAAATCCGCACCGCACGGGCCCGCGCCAACCGCGGCGACCTCACCACGGAGCAGTACGAGCAGCTCATGAAGGAAGAGATCAAGCGCGTCGTTGAGCTGCAGGAAGAGCTCGGCTTCGACGTCCTGGTCCACGGCGAGCCCGAGCGCAACGACATGGTCCAGTACTTCGCCGAGAACCTCGAAGGCTTTGACGTCACCGTCCACGGCTGGGTCCAGTCCTACGGCTCGCGCTGCACCCGTCCGTCCATCCTGTGGGGCGACGTCACCCGCAGCGCCCCGATCACGGTGGAATGGGCCAAGTACGCGCAGTCCCTGACCAGCAAGCCGATGAAGGGCATGCTCACCGGCCCGGTCACCATCCTTGCCTGGTCCTTCGTCCGCGATGACCAGCCGCTCGGCGAGACCGCCAACCAGGTGGCGCTGGCCCTGCGCGATGAGATCGCGGACCTCGAGGCGGCCGGCATCAAGGTCATCCAGGTGGACGAGCCCGCCCTGCGCGAGCTCCTGCCCCTGCGCAAGGCCGACCAGGCCGCGTACCTGGACTGGTCGGTGAAGTCCTTCCGCCTCTCCACGGCCGGCGCCGCGGACGCCACCCAGGTCCACACCCACCTGTGCTACTCCGAGTTCGGCGCCATCATCGACGCGATCGACGGGCTCGACGCCGACGTCACCTCGATCGAGGCCGCCCGCTCCCGCATGGAGGTTGTGCACGACCTCGAGTCCCACGGCTTCGGCCGCGGCGTGGGCCCGGGCGTCTACGACATCCACTCGCCCCGCGTCCCCGGCGAGCAGGAAGTCACCGAACTGCTGAGCACCGCGGTCAAGCACGTCCCGTCCCGCCAGCTCTGGGTCAACCCGGACTGCGGCCTGAAGACCCGCGGCTACGCCGAGACCGAAGAGTCCCTGCGCAACCTGGTCACGGCCACCAAGACGGTCCGCGCCGAACTGCTCCAGTCCGCCAAGTAAGAAGCGGCCGCCAAGCAACCCGCTCTACCCGAAAACGACGCCGGCCGGTCACCTTCCAAAGGTGGCCGGCCGGCGTCGTACGTCCTCAGTCATCGATTGCTCCGTAGGTGCCCTTTTGAGCGGGCAGAAGGGCATCTGCGGAGCACTCGATTCAGGATTCCCCGATTCAGGATTCCCAGAGGATTTCGTCGTCGACGACGCCGTCCTCATCCGCGGAGGCGACGAGGACCTCGTCGGTGAAGTGCTGGCCGAGGGTGAAATCGAGGACGAAGTAGCGTTCGGGCTGGCCGGGGTAGATGCCCACGTGGCCCAGCTTGAGCGCCTTGAGGAAGACTTCGTCGGTCAGCTGGCTCTTGTTGTCGACGCCGAAGACTTTTCTGAGGTGTTCGTCCTTGATCGCGTTGCAGTGGAAGTGGCGGTACTCCTGCGGGCTGGTGCCTTCCTGGTCCAGTTCCTCGGCGATCATTTCGCGGACCTGGTCCACGAGCTCAGGCAGGAAGCGCAAGCGGTAGTCAACTTTATGCATGGCCGCTTCGTCGAAATGGTCATGCGCGTTGACATTGAGGTCAAGTTCCACGGTCTGGCCCGCCAGCTCATGCGTGGCGCTGAGATTATGGTCCCTTCCGTGGTTGAGCTCGACCTCGCCGAAGTGCTTGCTCGCTACCTTGTTCATATCTTCAACATAGTCCTGAAAACCGGACCATTCCAGCGTTGGAAGGGTTTTATCCGGTACCGGACCGGCGGACGTCCGTGTGACTGTACATTGATCGGATGCAGCATGTAACCTCACCCGTCGCACGTGCCCGGGCCGTGTTCGACGCCGGGTCCACCCGTCCGCTCACCTGGCGGCTGGACCAGCTGCGCCGGCTGCGTCGCATGCTGGCGGAGCGGCACGAGGACTTCGCCGGGGCCCTCGCCCGCGATCTGGGCAAGCACCGCACCGAGGCGCAGCTGGCGGAGATTGGGTTCGTTGACGCCGAGGCGGCCCATCTGGAACAGCACCTCGCAGGCTGGCTGCGGCCCCGCCGCGTGCCGGTGCCGCTGGCAGTGCGGCCAGCCCGAGCCTGGACCGAACTCACTCCGCTGGGCGTGGTGCTGGTGATCGGGCCGTGGAACTACCCGCTGCAACTGCTGCTCGCCCCGCTGGCCGGAGCCCTGGCCGCGGGAAATACCGTAGTGCTCAAGCCGAGCGAACACGCCCCGGCCACCTCGGCCGCGCTGGCCCGCTGGATTCCCGAATACCTGGCCGGCGCCGCCGAGGTGGTTGAGGGCGGCATCCCGGAGACCACGGCGCTCCTGGCCGAACGCTTCGACCACATTTTCTTCACCGGGGGAGAGGCCGCGGCCAAGGTGGTGATGCGCGCGGCGGCCGAGCGGCTGACCCCGGTGACGCTGGAGCTCGGCGGCAAGTCCCCGGCCTATGTCGATGCGTCCACGGACCTGGCCGCGGCGGCCAAACGGATCGCCTGGGGCAGGTTCTTGAACGCCGGGCAGACGTGCGTCGCACCGGACTACGTCCTGGCCCGGGAGGAGGTCCTGGAGCCGCTGCAGGCCGCGCTGATCCAGGCCGTCGCGGCGCTCTTCGGAACGGACCCGGCGGCGAGCCCGTCGTACGGTCGGATTGTCGATGACCGCCACTTCGCACGGCTCGCTGCCCTGGCCGACGCCAGCACAGTGGTGCACGGCGGACAGCGCGACGCCGCCAGCCGCTATTTTGCGCCGACCCTGCTGCGGCCGGCGCCCGGCGACGCCGTCATGGGGGAAGAAATCTTCGGACCGCTGCTGCCGCTGGTGCCCGTGGGCGGGCTCGACGCGGCGATCGAGGAGGTCAACGGGCGCGCCAAACCGCTGGCCCTCTACGTCTTCAGCAAGGATCCGCAGACGCGCCGTGCCTTCGCCGAGCGGACCTCGTCCGGGGCCCTGTGCTTCGACGTTCCGGCGGCCCACCTGTCCGTCCCCGGGCTTCCCTTCGGCGGGGTCGGCGGCAGCGGCATGGGGGCGTACCACGGGGAACATTCGGTGCGGACGTTCTCGCATGAGCGCCCTACACTAGACAAGCCGCTGTGGCCGGACACGCTGGAACTGATCTACCCGCCCTACACCCGGACCAGGCACCGGATCATCGACGCGCTGGTGGCACCGGTCGGCAAGCGGCTCAAGAAGCGCTGAACGCCCGCCGGGCTACCCGGCTTCCACGCCGTCCCATTCGACCTGGACCCACCGCTGCCCCTCGTCGTCCCAGGATTCCGAGTGGCCCAGCAGGGCGATGTCGTCGAAGCTCGCCTCGATGCCGTGGCGCTGCAGGGTGTCGCGGAGTTCCTCGGTGGCGGCCCGGACGGCCGCGGCGACTACTTCGGGGTTGTCGGAGGAGACGGGACGGGCGGCTGAATAGCTCTTGTTCATGGACCCCATCCTTCTCGATCGGGCGCCGCAGGGAAACCCCTCCCGGCTCAGTCCTTTCGCGCGGTTCCTAGCCGGTGCATCGTCTCGGCCAGCAGCTCCACGAACAGCTGGACCTGGGCGGTCCGTTTCTCGTTGATCAGCAGGGCGAAAACATTCCGGGCCAGCCGGATTTCCGGCACATCGAGGACCACTACGCCGGCCGGCCGGTGCCGCAGGGCGAGCTCGGGGACCAGGGCGGCGCCGAGCCCGGCGGCCGCCATCTCCAGGCTGGCGTGGAAGTCATCGCTGTAGGCCACCACGCGGGGGTGCAGGTTGCAGCTCGCGAAGAGCCGTTCGATCACGGTCGCGTCGGACGTGCCCGGGTGGTGCATGATCCAGGGCATGTCCGAGAGATGCGGCGCGGCCACTTTGGAGTCCGTACCGATGCCCCAGGCCGCCGGCAGCACCACGCGGAAGTCGTCGTCGCCGATCCACTGCCGGTCCACGGTGTGCGGCCAGGCGAGGCCGGACTGTCCCACCTGGTACACCAAGGCGACGTCGAGTTCGCCGCCGGTCCGCAGCCCCTGGATGGTCTGGGCCGGTTCCGCGACCGAGACCCGCAGGTCGATGCCGAGCTTCTTCCAGGCCGGGTTCTGCAGGATCGGCGGCAGCACATAGGTGGCGAGGCTCGGGAAGATGCCCAGCCGCAGCTCCTGGCTGGGGCTCTCCTGCGCCCGGGAGGCGGCGGCCATGAGCGTCTCGATGTCCGTCAGCACCTTGGCAGCGTGCCGCGTCATCACGACGGCGGCTTCCGTCGGCTGGATGCTGCGGGCCGCCCGCTGGAACAAGGTGACGCCGGTGTCGCGTTCCAGTGCCGACATTTGTTGGGAGACGGCCGAGGCCGTGTAGCCGAGCCGGGTGGCGGCGGCCGCAAACGAGCCAAGCCGGATCACTTCCACAAGGGTCCGCAGATGGACGGGGTTGATCAAGGGCTGCCCTTCGCCTGGTCGCGGGTCCACGGAGACGGGACCGGAATTCCCGCTTCATTGTGGCATATCCGGCCCTCGCCCGGGCCACCCAAGCAACGGAAGCCGGTGTCACGGGAGCCGAACAGAAAAATCCCAATTTCATACTCATCCGGCCGCCCGACGGCGACGAATAGCCCGTAAGAGACTTCGGGCTATACAACAGGAGCGGACCAGTGTCGCAAACAGCAGGGATTCCGGCAGGCCGGCGGGTTGCCGTCATCGGCAGCGGTGTGGCGGGGCTGACCGCCGCCTACGTGCTGAACGGGCACGACCGCGTAACGCTCTTCGAGGCGGACTCCCGGCTCGGCGGCCACGCCCACACCCACGATGTGCCGCAGCAGAACGGGCCCACCCTGGGCGTGGACACCGGCTTCATCGTCCACAACGAGCGGACGTATCCCACGCTCCTGCGCCTGTTCGCCGAGCTCGGCGTCGAAACCCAGGACTCCGAAATGAGCATGTCCGTCCGTTGCGACGGCTGCGGGCTGGAATACGCCGGCGCACGGGCCAAGGGGAGCGGCATCATTCCCCGTCCGTCCACCCTGCTGCGCGGCCGCTACCTGCGGATGCTGCTGGAAGTCACCCGGTTCCACCGCCGGGCCCGCGCCCTGCTGACGGAGCCGTCCCTCAACCCGGGACCGTCCACGAACGCCGGGCACGAGCTCACCCTGGGGGAGTTCCTGGCCCGTGAGAAGTTCAGCAGCTACTTCATCTCGCACTTCATGACCCCAGTGGTCAGCGCCGTCTGGTCCTGCGACCCCACCACCGCGCTGGCCTACCCGGCCCGCTACCTGTTCACCTTCCTGGGCCACCACGGCCTGCTCGGCGTCAAGGGCTCGCCGCAGTGGCGGACAGTCACCGGCGGCTCCCGCAGTTATGTCGACAAGGTCGCGGGGACCCTGCCGGACATCCGGCTCGCCAGCCCGGTCACCGCGGTGCACCGGCACGCCGACGGCGTCGACGTCACGTCCGCGCTCGGTGCCGGGACCGTGCGCGAGACCTTTGACGCCGTCGTGATCGCCACCCACCCGGCACAAGCCCTGCGCATGCTCACCGATGCCTCGGCTGCCGAGAGGGTCGCCCTTGGCGGCATGCCGTACTCGGTGAACCAGACGATCTTCCACCGGGACGAAGCCGTGCTGCCGGCCACCCCCAACGCCCAGGCCTCCTGGAACTACCGGCTGCCGTCCTGCGACGCCCGGCCGGACAAGGTCCTGGTCAGCTACGACATGACCCGGCTGCAGCGGCTGGAGCCCGTGGACGGCGGCCGGTACATCGTCAGCCTCGGCGAATCCGAGCTGATCGAGGACGCCACGGTCCTGGACCGGATGGTCTACGAGCACCCGCAGTACACGCCGGAGTCGCTGGCGGCGCAACAGCGGATCCTCGGGCTCGGCGACGAGCGCCTGGCCTTCGCCGGCGCCTACCACGGCTGGGGATTCCACGAGGACGGCGCCCTGTCCGGCCTCAGGGCCGCCGCCCGGCTGGGCCGCGACTGGGACCAGCTCCCGGTCAACGTCGGCACTGTGAGCGTGGACCCGGACCTCCAGCCTGCCGCAGTTCAGCAGGCCACAGTGGAGGTGCCATGAGCGCACAGGCAGCCATCTACCGCACCGCCATCTCCCATGTGCGGCGCACCCCGCTGCACAACGCGTTCACCTACCGCAGCTACAGCTGGTACGTCGACGTCGACCACCTCCCGCTGCTGCCACGCCTGCTCCGGCAGTTGGCCGAGTTCCGGGTGGCGGACCACCTCGGCGACCCGGACGGCACCCTGCGCGGCAACGTGGAACGCTACCTCGCCACCCAGGGGATCACCCTCGACGGCGGACGCATCACGATGCTCGCCAGCGCCCGGGTGTTCGGGCACGTGTTCAACCCGCTGAGCGTGTACTGGTGCCATGACGCCTCCGGTGAGCTGCGCTGCGTCGTCGCCGAGGTCCACAACACGTACGGGGAGCGGCACTGCTACCTCCTCGAAACCGACACCGCGGGCCGGGCCAGCGTCCCGAAAGCGTTCTACGTCTCGCCGTTCAATGACGTCGACGGCGAGTACCGCATGAAGCTCCCCGAACCCGGCGAACGTCTGGCCGTATCGATCGTCCTGGAACGGGAGGGCCAGCAGCCCTTCATCGCCACCATGGACGGTGTCCGCCGGGAAGCAACCCTGCGGAACATCGTGTCCGCGGCGCTCGCGGTACCCGCGGCCCCCCTGCGTGTCGCGGCGCAGATCCGCTGGCAGGGCATCAGGCTTTGGGCGCGCCGCCTGCCCATCATCAAGAAACCACACCACCCTTCACAGGAGGCAGTTCAGTGACAATGACCGAAGCGACCGGATCCGGCACGGGACGGGCACAGGGCACCACGCGCAGCGGCGCCGTAACCGGCAGCGCCGCAACCAGCAGCGTGCCTTACACCGTCCCCCAGCCTCCCGTCACCATCGACGCCGCCATCTGGCCCAGCATCGCCACCGTGCCCTCGAGCCTCAAGGCCCGTGTGGCCGGACGCGCTGCGGACGCCATCTTCAGGGCGGCCGTGCGCCGGCTGCCGCTGGAAGTCCGGTACCCGGACGGCACGGTGTTGGGCAAAGCAGTGTTGGGCAAAGCACCCTCGGGCGAGGCGCAAGCCGGAGCCGCCTACCCCGTGATGACCATCAACCGGCCGGAAGCCTTCGCCACCCGGCTCGGCGACGGCGGCCTGATCGGCCTGGGTGAGTCCTTCATGGCCGGCGACTGGGACGCCGATGACCTCACCGCCGTCATGGAGGTGTTTGCGTCCCGCGTCGGCACGCTCGTGCCCGAGCCGCTGCAGAAGCTGCGCGGCCTCTACCTCCCGCGCCAGCCGCGCAGGGAACGGAACACCGAGAAGAACACCCGCTCGAACATCTCGCGGCACTACGACCTCTCCAATGAGCTCTTCGCCTCGTTCCTGGACAGCACCATGACGTACTCCAGCGCCCTCTTCCCGGAAAGCGGCGATGCCCTGCGGAACGTGGCCTGGGACGGGCTGGCCGCCGCGCAGCAGGCCAAGATTGATCGCCTGCTGGACAAGGCCGGTGTGAAGGAAGGCACCCGCGTCCTGGAAATCGGCACCGGCTGGGGTGAGCTCGCCCTGCGCGCCGCCGCCCGCGGCGCCACCGTCTACTCCGTCACCCTCTCCAGCGAGCAGCAGGAACTGGCCCGCCAGCGCGTGGCCGGGGCAGGCTACGCCGACGCCGTCACGATCGAGCTCAAGGACTACCGCGCCGTGGAGGGCGAGTACGACGCCGTCGTCTCGGTCGAAATGATCGAGGCCGTCGGCTTCGAATACTGGGCGACGTACTTCCAGACGATCGAGCGGGTCCTGGCTCCGGGCGGCAAGGTGGCCATCCAGGCCATCACGATCGGCCACGACCGGCTCATGGCTACCCGCACCAGCTACACCTGGGTGCACAAATACATCTTCCCCGGCGGGGTCATTCCGTCCGTCCGCGCCATCGAGGACATCACCGCGACGCAGACCGGGCTGCGCGTCCGCGAGCGCCTCGCCATGGGGGAGCACTACGCCCAGACCCTGCGGCTCTGGGAGGAGCGGTTCATGGCCCGCGAAGACGAAGTGGGGGCCATGGGATTCGACGCGGTCTTCCAGCGGATGTGGCTGTTCTACCTGTGCTACTCCCGGGCCGGGTTTGAGACGGGCTACCTCGACGTGCAGCAGATCGTGCTCGACTCTGCCTTTGCGAACAGTGCCGCCACCAGGGGCGCAGCCCACTCTGAGCTCCCCGCGAGGTCCTGAACAGGTCCCCGTGGCGCCGGTCACGGCACCGGTCGCAGCACCGGTGTTAGAACAATCACGACCGGGAGAGGCGGGCACCACGGTGTCCGCCTCTTTCGTGTGCCCCGACACCAGATGTAGTGGCCGGGGCCACCGTCCGGCCCCTGCGGAAAGGGTCGCGACACGCCGTCTGCGGTGCGACACGCGGGGGTAATTAATGTGGCTAACTACTCCACAGGGTGTGGATTACGTCCACCAAAATGGCGGAAATCCGGACATTTGGAAGGCCCCCTCCTGTGGATTAACGGTGGGTAAAATGACATACTTGTAATACATCATCTTGGGGTCCACGTGGGGCTCTTGCACTACATGTAGTATCGACATACAGTTCCAGCAGAGCATCAGCGCGGGACATCCGGAGCCGGGACAGTGCTCCACAGCAGATTTCAACAAAGGGGACAGGACCATGACCGTTACGGTTTACACGAAGCCGGCCTGCGTTCAGTGCAACGCGACCTACCGCGCGCTGGACAAGAAGGGCATCGCCTACCAGAGCGTCGACATTTCCCAGGATGCGGAAGCCCTTGAGCGCCTGAAGTCCCTGGGCTACATGCAGGCCCCCGTTGTCGTCACCGACCAGGACCACTGGTCAGGTTTCCGCCCGGACAAGATCGAAGAACTGGCGCAGGCCGCCGCCGTCGCTGTAGCCTGAAACGCTCCGGACGCCGCTACCAGGCAAGAATTCACGGTAGATGAGGTGACCCCGTGGTTGTAACAACTGAAGATCGGGTGGCTGCCACGGCTGACAGCGGGGAAGCGGTCAGCACAGCACCACCGATCACCACAACGCACTGCCGCCTCATCTACTTTTCCTCCACCTCCGAAAACACCGCACGCTTCGTTGCGAAGCTGGGCGTCGACGCCGCCAGGATCCCCCTTTACCCGAGGGACACTCCGCTGGCGGCCCGGGAGCCCTACGTTTTGTTGCTCCCGACCTATGGCGGCACCGGGGGAGAAGGATCTGTTCCAAAGCAGGTCATCAGGTTTTTGAACGACCCGGGCAACCGGAAGCTGATCCGCGGAGTGATCGGCGCAGGGAACACGAATTTCGGGGACAACTACTGCATGGCCGGCGACATCATCGCCGCCAAATGCAAGGTCCCGCACCTATATCGCTTCGAACTCATGGGGACGCCGGAAGACGTCAACCGCGTACAACAAGGATTGGAAGAGTTTTGGACACGACTGTCGCAGACACAGCAGTAACTGAGGGCGCAGGCACCCACGCGGCCACCGCCACCGCAGTTGAGAAGCATGAGAAGCAGGAAAAGCACGAGATGCCGGCCGCTTACAAGGGCCTGGGCTATCACGAGCTCAACGCCATGCTGAACCTCTACGGCCCCAACGGAGAGATCCAGTTCGAGGCCGACCGCGAGGCCGCGCACCAGTACTTCCTGCAGCATGTGAACAACAACACCGTGTTCTTCCACGACCTCGAGGAAAAGCTCGATTACCTCGTCAAGAACGAGTACTACGAGCGCGAGACCCTCGACCAGTACACGATGAACTTCATCCGCGAGCTCTACAACCGCGCGTACAAGAAGAAGTTCCGCTTCGAGACCTTCCTCGGCGCGTTCAAGTTCTACACGTCCTACACGCTGAAGACGTTCGACGGAAAGCGCTTCCTGGAGCGCTACGAGGACCGCGTCTGCATGGTGGCCCTGCACCTGGCCCGCGGCGACGAGAAGCTCGCCACGCAGATGGTGGATGAGATCATCGAGGGCCGCTTCCAGCCGGCCACCCCGACGTTCCTGAACGCCGGCAAGAAGCAGCGCGGCGAGCTGGTCTCCTGCTTCCTGCTCCGCATCGAAGACAACATGGAGTCGATCGGCCGGTCCATCAACTCCGCGCTGCAGCTCTCCAAG
This sequence comes from Arthrobacter sp. P1_C12_2, assembly GCF_056406415.1. Taxonomy (NCBI): domain Bacteria; kingdom Bacillati; phylum Actinomycetota; class Actinomycetes; order Micrococcales; family Micrococcaceae; genus Arthrobacter; species Arthrobacter sp. P1_C12_2. The sequence goes on from NZ_JBFUAF010000004.1 coordinate 99,965, forward strand.
CGTGGCGGCGGCGTCGCCTTCGCGCTGACCAACATCCGCGAGGTCGGCGCGCCGATCAAGCAGATCGAGAACCAGTCCTCCGGCGTCATCCCCGTGATGAAGCTCCTCGAGGACAGCTTCTCCTACGCCAACCAGCTCGGTGCCCGCCAGGGCGCCGGTGCCGTCTACCTGCACGCGCACCACCCGGACATCTACCGCTTCCTGGACACCAAGCGCGAGAACGCGGACGAGAAGATCCGCATCAAGACCCTCTCGCTCGGCGTCGTCATCCCGGACATCACGTTCGAGCTGGCCAAGCGGGACGAGGACATGTACCTGTTCTCCCCGTACGACGTCGAAAAGGTCTACGGCATGCCGTTCTCCGACGTCTCGGTCACCGAGAAGTACTACGAGATGGTGGACGATTCCCGGATCAAGAAGACCAAGATCAAGGCGCGCGAGTTCTTCCAGACCCTCGCCGAGATCCAGTTCGAATCCGGTTACCCGTACATCATGTTCGAGGACACCGTGAACCGGGAAAACCCGATCGACGGCAAGATCATCATGTCCAACCTGTGCTCCGAGATCCTCCAGGTCTCGCAGCCCACGACGTACCACGATGACCTGTCCTACGACCAGACCGGCAAGGACATCTCCTGCAACCTGGGCTCGCTGAACATCGCCAAGACCATGGACTCGCCGGACTTCGGCCTGACCATCGAGACGGCCATCCGGTCCCTCTCGGCCGTCTCGGACATGTCCAACATCACCTCGGTGCCCTCGATTGCCCGCGGTAACGACCAGAGCCACGCGATCGGCCTCGGCCAGATGAACCTGCACGGCTACCTGGCCCGCGAGCGGGTCCACTACGGCTCCGAAGAGGGCCTGGACTTCACCAACATCTACTTCTACTCGGTGGTGTACCACGCGGTCCGCGCCTCCAACCTGCTGTCCATCCAGACCGGTCAGACCTTCGGCGGCTTCGAGAAGTCCAAGTACGCCTCCGGCGAGTTCTTCGACAAGTACACCGAGCAGGAATGGGTCCCGCAGACCGAGAAGGTCGCCGAGCTGTTCAAGAACATCCACATCCCCACCCAGGATGACTGGCGCGAACTGAAGGCCTCCGTCATGGAGCACGGCATCTACAACCAGAACCTGCAGGCTGTGCCGCCCACCGGCTCGATCTCCTATATCAACAACTCCACCTCCTCGATCCACCCGGTGGCGTCCAAGATCGAGATCCGCAAGGAAGGCAAGCTGGGCCGCGTGTACTACCCGGCGCCGTACCTGACGAACGACAACCTGGAGTACTACCAGGACGCGTACGAGATCGGCTACGAGAAGGTCATCGACACCTACGCCGCTGCAACGCAGCACGTGGACCAGGGCCTGTCCCTGACGCTGTTCTTCAAGGACACCGCCACCACGCGCGACATCAACAAGGCCCAGATCTACGCCTGGAAGAAGGGCATCAAGACCATCTACTACATCCGTCTCCGCCAGCTCGCGCTGGAAGGGACCGAGGTGGACGGTTGCGTCAGCTGCATGCTGTAACCAGCATCGCTTGAGTACGACGGCGGGCGCCCGCCCGCCGTCGTACGCTTAACTTAACGAAGAACCCAACTTTTAGGGGATGACATGACCGAGAAGGTCAAGCTGCTTAGCCACGTCGAGGCGATCAACTGGAACCGCATCCAGGATGACAAAGACGTGGACGTCTGGAACCGCCTGGTCAACAACTTCTGGCTGCCGGAGAAGATCCCGCTGTCCAACGACGTCCAGTCGTGGGCGACGCTGACCCCGGACGAGCAGCAGCTCACCATGCGCGTGTTCACCGGCCTGACCCTGCTGGACACCATCCAGGGCACCGTCGGCGCCGTCTCGCTGATTCCGGATGCGATCACCCCGCATGAGGAGGCTGTCTACACGAACATCGCGTTCATGGAGTCCGTGCACGCGAAGAGCTATTCCTCGATCTTCTCCACGCTGGCCTCCACCAAGGAGATCGACGAGGCGTTCCGCTGGTCCACCGAGAACGTGAACCTTCAGAAGAAGGCCCAGATCGTCATGGACTACTACCAGGGCGACGATCCGCTGAAGCGCAAGGTGGCCTCCACGCTGCTGGAGAGCTTCCTGTTCTACTCCGGCTTCTACCTGCCGATGTACTGGTCCTCACGGGCCAAGCTGACGAACACGGCTGACCTCATCCGCCTGATCATCCGCGACGAGGCCGTGCACGGCTACTACATCGGCTACAAGTTCCAGAAGGGCCTGGAGGGCCTGTCCGAGGAGCGCAAGCAGGAGATCAAGGACTACACGTTCGAGCTGCTCTTCGAGCTGTACGAGAACGAGGTCCAGTACACGCACGACCTCTACGACTCCGTCGGCCTGGCCGAGGACGTCAAGAAGTTCCTGCACTACAACGCCAACAAGGCCCTCATGAACCTCGGCTACGAGGCCATGTTCCCGGCCTCCGTCACCGACGTGAACCCGGCGATCCTCTCGGCCCTGTCGCCGAACGCTGACGAGAACCACGACTTCTTCTCGGGCTCGGGTTCGTCGTACGTCATTGGCAAGGCCGTCAACACTGAGGATGACGACTGGGACTTCTAGTCCTCTTTCAAGACTGGCCTAGTTGGGGGTGTGTGTGAAATTCGGAGCTAGTTGATTTCTTTCGGACCAAGTTGGACCAATTCTGGTCAACCTGACCTCGGTGCAACTTGGTCCGAATCTGGCGCCTCAGGTGAGATGGCGCGTAAGTGGAAGAACCCGTCCCGACCTATGTGGGTGCACTCTTCCTCGTCCAGTCAGAAGTCTTCCACTGAGGGCAAACAGCCATCCGGCCCTGACGATGCCATCGGGGACAACGGCTCTGAGCGGGGGAGCGCGGTGGTGGAATTCACTTTTCTGTCTTTGCTGCTGATGGTCCCGCTGGCCTAGTTCGGACCAATGGTCTGGTTGTCCAGTATGTCCGTAGATTAACAATTCCTTTTCGAGATATTCAGTAACGTAGCAATTGCTAATTTCGAACCGGCGGAGCATGCCACTGGCTACTCGGCGGCGCTTCCGCGGGAGCAGAACTGGCGGATCGCCGCGCTGCAGGCGTTGCGGTAAGGACGATGACCGTGGCGGTGGCGGAACCGGCGCGAGTGGCGCCTGGGCTGGGATTGTTGGGATGGGATAGGCCCGCGTGCCGAGCGGTCTCTGGCTGAGGTTGCCGCGTTCACGGTGGGAAGACCTCCCTCAACTCCCGGCTGTGCAATCAGCTCAGTGGCAGAGGTTGTCGAGGGTTTCCTGGGCAGCCTGTTCCATCTGCGTACCGAGCAGGTCGATGCGGCTTGCGGTTGCCGCGTCCTGCCAAGGCATCGGCCGAACTGCCATGGCCATCGTGACCTGGCTGCCGCCGTCGGCGCTCGTGACGGAAATACTCATGTAACCGAATATCGCCCCGTGATGGCCGTAGCGGAATTCGCCGAAACATGCGTCAGGAAACCGGCTTAGACCGAGCCCGTATTCCGCGAAGCCGGCCTTCTTCTTCATTTCCTCCAGCATGGCGGGGGAAAGCAGCTGGCCCTGGAGGAGGGCCCGGTAGAAGGTGTTGATGTCCTGCGTGGTGGAGATGACGCCGCCTGCGGGGGAGCCGACCCAAACCTCGGCCTGGGTGACATCGACCCGTTCGCTGCCATCCATGATGTAGGCGTGGATGTTGTCCGGAGCCCCGCGGTCCGGTTCGGCCAGCGACGTGTGCTGAAGTCCCAGAGGGGCAAAGATGTCTTGATTGAGCACGTCGGCGACGGGACGTCCGCGGAGCTTTTCGATCAGCTGGCCAAGAGCCAGGTAATTGGAGTTCGAGTAAGAAAAGCGGTCCACATTCTTGGACTCCCACGGGAGCGTGGCGGCCAGCTCGAGTCCCCGCTGCAGGCTGAGCCGCGTGTTCATAACCTGCTGCAGTGGTTCCGCCTCGTGTTCTGCGTCTCCGTAGTCGGGCATGCCGGAGTTGTGGTCCAGCAACTGGCGGACGGTGATCGGTCCGGGCGGCCGCAGCGTGGTCCGGAAACTCTCCAGGACGCCGTTCACCGGGTCATCGAGCCCAATGAGTCCCTGGTCGACGAGTTTCAGGACGGAGACGGCGACCATCGACTTCGTAATGCTGGCTACCGATACCCGGTCCTGCGGCTGGGCCGGGTCATTGGTATCTAGGCTTCGCACACCGTAGGCCTTGGACCATTCCCCGCCAGGCCATCGCAGGTGCACAACAAAGGCCGTCGCACCACCGTCCATGAAGTGCTGGACCCTGCGTTCCAGAGAATCAGTCGCTGCCTGGATCGCGGCGGCGCTCGGCGGAGTCGGCCCGGAAGGGGCCGGGCCGGGAGGGGCTCCCACGCAACCGCTCACAGCGACAAGCAAAACCGCGGAAAACGCGGCACCGATCAGACGAAGACGCGTCCGCCACCAAGCAGGCAAGGCACCCATGAACATCCTTTTACGCTCAAATGTGTCTTCTGGATAGGCATGGCTCTCAAAGTCCCTCCGCAGGCAGCCTGCTGAGTCGGCCAAGCCCGGTCTGAGACCGCCTCCTGGTCAGGGCGTTGCTGAGTACCATGGCGATCAAAGTTCTTCGCTTTGGCATCGATGCAGATCAGCGCGCAATGGTCGCCGGTTTCGTCAGGAATCTGGACGGGCATCTCAACAGTTTGAAAGGAAATGCTGCGCCTCCTAGTCGTAGAGTCGAGCCTTCCGCCGCCCAGGTCCGATTTGCTAACTTACAGGCGGAAAGCCGGTCTGACAGGTTGTTAATGTCCGCGTGAAAAGGCCGTAACCACAAGGACCGATTGTTAATCTTTGGCCGTATTGGACACTGGTTGTCCAGTACGCCCGAAGATTAACAGGTCCGCGTGTAGATTTTTCGCACTTTAACAATTGTTAATTTCGGACCGCCTGGAAGCGGCAGCAGGCTAGTTTTCCGCCTGCTCGGTTCCTGGAATAGGGGAGACAACTACCACGCTTCGAGGCTTCTCCTGCAACCGAATTGCAGCACTTGCTCAAACGAGAGGCCAGCAAGGCGAACTGGCCGATCTCCTGGGGAGATTCCTAGATGCTGTGACAGGCGGAGCGCCGTGATTCGTCGCCTGTTCTCGCATTCTCGGGTAGGGACAGGCCGGTGTTTATTGCCGTCGGACCTCAATGTCGCGGTGGTTCTTCTCGACCCAGTCGGCCATCCGGTTGCCCCGCAGCGCTATGAACTTCAGCGAGGCTTCCTGAACCCTGACGTACTCGTCCTTCGTGACCGGGACGCCGAGGCGCGTGAAGACCTTGTCCTCATCCTCCTCGAGGAAGAAGTCGATCTTCCCCTCCGGCGTCACGAGATCCTGGAAGTGGAAGAACTCCACGAACTTCTCGAACGTACGGAAGAGTTCGAAGAAGTCCCCATAGTTAGTGGTGACGTCGGCGAGGGGGCTGCCTGGCTCCTTGGCGTAGTGGCGCCGAATGCATTCCAGAGTCAAGTCCATCCGGTCCGCAATCCGTATCCGCATTCCCCTGGCGGTGTTGAGGGTGGGCAGGTGTATTGTCCTGACGGGCCAGATCATGGCGCTGCCGATCGTGTACGGCGGGTCGAAATAGCGGCGCTTCTGCTCCTCACTCAACTCGGCCTTAGCCTCGACCAAGGCCTTGGGCTTCCCCCACCTGGTGTAGGAGTTCGTGATGGCGTCACTGCCGACCGTGAACCACTTGTCGGGCGTCTGCTCGAACATCAGGTAGTTTTTCCGACGCACCTTGGGAACTTCCGAGACCGCCAGTTCGAACAGCTGCCCCTCGCATAGCTCCTTCTTCCAGAGCAGCTGATGGTCAGCCTTGAGCCGCGGACTATGGGAGTCCGGGTCCCTTCCTGGAGGCGTGGTGTCGAGCAGGTAGTTGAAGGCAATGTCGAAGACGCGCATGGAAGGAAGTCTATGTGCCCGCCTTTTGCGAACCGCGGAACCTGCAGCTGAAACAACTGCACGGTCGCGCAAGCACTTGGATGATAATCTTCGGCGGCATTGGGCTCCTCCAAGGACCCGCGGCCACCCCTTTAGCCAATCCCTTGGTGAGAACCTGGCGCCGGGCTTGCAGAGCATCGGGCCGCCTACGACAAGCTTCGCCCTGATTTGCTCTGGTTGATGAGTTCCCCTATATCCACGCCTTCCCACACGGGCTAGCCTGGCTCCGCTTCAGTGTGCTGCGTGCTGATCGAACGCGAACTAATCAAGCTGCTGACCATACTTGGCCTGATCAACCGCGCTCTCCCTGTATGGCCGTCCGTCCTACCGCGTCCCGCTGGCGGGCATCTGCTGGTGCGCACAACACTTGCGCCGCTTCCCGGGCAGTGAGGCCACCCTGCCCAGCGCCGTGACTCTGACGTTCGAGGCAGTACGTCAGCTTGCCCTCCATAAGGTCAAACGCCGCCGACCCCCTACGCGGACCGGCAGTCCTGGTATTTATCTATCTGGATGACGTCAGCGACGGCCGTGTCTTCAACGGCCTCTTTTTCGGCCGACATCTCGACTGTGTGGTTGGTACTGTGCCGGAAGGCCGCGGGCGGGTTGGCGGTCTCGGCTGCGAACTCAGGAGCATCTCCGTTCACGGTTGGGACCTCTGGCTCGTTCAGCTTCGGGCGGAACAATCGCTGCGCAAGCCGTTTCCCCCCGGGCACGACTTTGGTGTCCCACAATGGTCTGCCCTTGGTGTCCCACAACTTAGTCGCACCCGGAATGAGGTAATTTTTCGTCAACGGAATCACGTACTTGTCAATGAGAAGCAGAGTGCGGTCGAAGTTTTGCTGGCGACGACGCTCTTCGGCCTCTTCTTCGCGCCTGCGGCGCGCGTCGTTCTCGCGGCTCGACCGCTCGTCGGCTCTAGGCTGGTTGGCCGGCTTCGGACGCCTCGGGTTCCGGTATTGGCTGCGTGGTCCTCAGTCCCAATTCTGACTATGGCAGTTTGATTCAGGACCGGTGTGACGGCTTGAACCAGGACCACCCACGACTCGCCGGTTGCTTGTGACGGTTTGAGTCAGGACCACCCCCATTTCCGCCCTGCACCTTCATTCCGTTCTGGCCGGAATTGGAGCACGGCCCAGCCTGTGTCAGGTCATCGGCGGCTCGCTACCGACGTGGGACATAAACCCTCGGCATCGCGAGAGGTTCCGGCCGTACAGTGCGGGGCAGTTGGAGAATCGAGTCCCTGGTGTCACGACTGGGCCGCCTCTAAATCTCAGGACGAGCAAAAGGAGGCGGATCAGGAACCACGACAGGAGCATAAAGGACCATCTGGTTTGTCCATGTCATGGCGTGCACGGGCTCCTGCGATCGCGGAAATACGCGGTAGCGAAAGTGGTCCTCGGTACCAAGTAGCCTGTCCATCTACATCTGTAGATAGACAGGCAACTTGGTCCTTTGGACAAACTAAACGGTCCTTGGACAAACTAAACGGTCTTTTGGTCCTTCGTGTGAGATGTCGATGTGAGATTCCACGGTAGTTGGCCAACTGCCTGGTTTTGCGATCGGAAGCTACTGGGCGGTTGGTTCACTAGTCGGCGAAACGGTTTGGCGGAGGCTGAGCCGGTTGGCGATTGTTGTGGAAGATATAGGTCGCTGGAGTTGCGTTTAGGGGGTCCAGCTTTTGAGGTGTTTTGCTGCTGTGCCGTTGTTGCCGAGTTGGTAGACGCTGATTCCGGCAGGCGAGAAGGTGAATGTGTCGAAGTGTTCTGCCTCGATTGCGGCCAGGTCGTCGAGTGTTGCGAGACCTATGGTGACGTGGGCTATGTAGTTCGATCCGCTGTGAAGGGGCACGTACTCGTCGATGTATTTGATGGTTGAATCGTTGATTTCCGGCTCGGTTTCGGTCCTGACGTAGGCATCGGCGGATCCGCCGTTTTCTGTATACGGAGCCAGCGCGTCGATCAATCGGGCCTGAAATTCGAGGACGTCAGGGCCCGGGATGACGACGATGGCGGTGAGGCCTGCACCCGGTGTTGCGTCTACTGTCATGTGTGCGACTTTCGCAGCGGTCAGCGAGAGCTTTCCGAGATCGAGGGTGGCCAGTATCCTTTCTATCGCGTCGAAGACGTGGTCGAGGTCTGCGGTCCTGACATAGCGTTGCAGGGTGGTGATGTGAGGCTGGTGATGCTCGTCGAGCGCGAACCCGTTCGGGAAGCTGGCGAGCATCCGTGCGTTTGCTGACCGGGCGCGGCTCACCATCATCTCATCGGGGTCGATCAGGATGTCGATCGCAGTGAGATCGCTCATGAATGCGTTCCTTCGTGTCTTTCAGGTGCGCTCATTGCTGCTGGCCGCTCTTTGCTTGCGAGCAGCGGGAACCAGTTCGCAAGGAAGCCCCGGATGACGTTGACGACTTGGTCGTTGGGGATGTCGGCCTTGGGGTCCTTCGGGAGTCCCTCGATCTCGCCGTCGTGTTTCGCTGCGAACTCGCGGATCCCCTGGAGCAGGCTCTTGCCGAGACTGGAGATCACCGCGCCGAGTGCGGCCATCTCCTGCTGCATCGGCGGCACCGGCCGCGCCTTCGGGACCGGCCAGGTCTTCGGGTCGCGTGGGGTGTCGAGGGTGAAGACGCTGGAGAAGGTCCGGGCGGCCGCGTCGCGTGCGGTTAACGGATCTCCCAGACCCCACTGCTCGCGCAGCGTCGCGATCAACGAGGTGTGCCGGTACTCCTCGGTGGACACCTCTCCTTCGGCGACCCACGGCGACACGATCACCGCGGGGGTGCGATAGCCGGAGCGGTCGAACCCGAAGCCGAATTCGCCGGGCGAGGACGCCTTGTCCGGGCTCGGCACGGCAGGCGGCGGGACGTGGTCATAGGTGCCGCCCGGCTCATCAAAGCCGATCAGCAGCGCCGTGTTCCACACGGTGGTGCCCGTCGTGCCCTGCATCCCCCGGTAGGCGGCGTAGATCCGCGATAGGAACTCCTCGCCACCGAGGATCGACGACGGCGGGTCGTCGCCGGGTAAGGTCACGCTGGCGCTGAGGGACCGACTGACCGCGGGGTGGTAGTCGTTGTGGCCGATCATCAAGTTCGGCTCGATGAACGAGAAGTCGGGCAGGTCGCCGTTCGCGGCATCCGTTTCGAACTGCGCAAACGGCACGACGTGCGTCGCCAACTGCTTCTCGAGTCGCTGGTAGTGGATCAGCCCGTGCGCGGAGAACGCCATGGGCTCGCTGACGTAGATCTTCCACGTCTTGCCGTGGCTGTCGAGCCGGTTGAAGATTGTCTCGGCGTCGTTGTTCTTGATGAACTTCGATGTGGGCGGGTTCCACACGTAGCCCGACGAGGTGGCCGCGGTCCAGAACGCCCGGTTGGGTGCCGTCTGAGAGGGGACCTCGCAGAACCAGTGGTCGAACACCCCGAAGCCGCGGGCCAGCCCGTTGAGGACCGGGACCTGCTCGGGGGTGTACCCGGTCATGATCTGCGCGTACTCCTCGTAGGTGGGCTGGCGACCGACCTCGCCGGTGAAGTTGCTGATGTAGTCGGTGACGAACCCGTCCATCGTCGGAGTCTGCCCCGGTGCCGGGGCGTTGTGCGGCGGGCCGATGGCCTCCTGGATCTTGAAGCGATTGTGTTCATTCAGGACGTTGTACAGCTGGGTGTTGGTGTGCGGGTACTCCTCGCCCGAGTCCGGGTTCGGGCTGTCCATGCTCGTCGCGACGGTGTACGGCACCACCTTGCGATCGGCACCGTCCTCGGCCCACTCCGGGATCGGGTTCGACAGGTCCTTGCCGATCACCCCCTCGAACGTCTTCCCGTCCTCGGGGCCGTACAGATGGCCGAGCACGTTGTCCAACGACCGGTTCTCGAACACGACCACCACCATGTGATCCATCGCATTGCTTCGACTAATCGCCATGCTTTTCCGCCTCCATCTCGGTCGCTTCGCCCCCTCGACCTCCATCTCGGTCCCTCCGCCCCCTCGAACCGTCCTACGCTCGCGCCTCAGCCCTGTCAAGGCCAAGTCGGAGCCGGGGCTGGGGAACTACTCACCGAGCAGCTCTGAATCGCACCCACATCGGCAAACCCGGTAAAGGAAGGTGTCAGCCGCAGCCTGCCAATAGCGACACACCCAGTAAGAACGAGTGGTCGCAGCACCGTCGCGCTGGCCAGTTCGGGACTCAGTGGATGCCTAACGGAGATGCCGTGACGCTCCTACGACTTGCGCCAGAAGCCCGGGGCGCACCAATCACTCCGAAGCAGACCTTGCCGGCTATGGAAAGCAGCAGCGCGAGAACAAGTCGCGCTCACACCAACGAACAAGGGAGCGTGCCCCCGAGCTGCCGCGGCTTCTCGTGGCGACCGAGAAGCGATTGCGCGCAACCAAACGTTGGCTAGAGGAGGCCGAAGAGCTCGCGCCCGGCGCGCGATCGAGTGGGAAAACGGCACCTACACCCGGATCGACACGACCCGTGTCATGCTCCGCCCGGTCGGGTCAAGCAGTCAACAAGAGAACATCGACCTCACGAGGCTCGAAGAGGACGCGTTCTGGTCTTGGGCAATCGTGCACCTCCTGCATCAGGTGGGTCTGCGGATCGAGGAACTCCTTGAGCTCGATCAGTTTTCGATCCAGCGCTGGAGACATCCGCAGTCGGGCGAAGTCATCCCGCTTCTGCACGTCTATCCGTCCAAGACGGACAAGGAGCGCCTCATCGTCGCTTCTTCCGAGCTAGTGCATGTGCTCGCCCAGATCGTTCATCGACTAAGGCAACCAGACGGAACGCTTCCGCTCACACGTCGATATGACTCGCACGAGCACGAGGTCTCGCCCGCCGCTCCGTTGCTGTTCCAGCGCAAGATCGGAACGCGTTATCAGTCCATGAGCTATCAGTACGTCTATCAGCGAAAGAGCGAGGCCAGCGATTGGGCCGGAATTCGCAGGATCACGGGCAGCGACATGACCTACACCCCGCACGACTTGCGGCGCATCTTTGCGACCGACGCTCAGAACAGCGGAGTTTCGATCCACGTCATCGCAGCGCTACTTGGTCACGAAAGTATTGAGACGACGCAGAGCTACGCTGCGGTATATCCGGAAACAGTGATCACCGAGCACGGGCGCTTCATCGTTCATCGTCGAGCCCAGACGCCCGGAGCCGATCAGCGCGAGGTAACGGAAGAGGAATGGGGAGACTTCCAGGGCCACTTCATCGAGCGCAAGCTGAGTCTGGGCAGCTGCGGCCGGTCTTGGGGCTCGAGCTGTCAGCACGAACACGCGCGTGTTCGCTGCAGCCWGCTTCGGCCTGATCCCGATGAGCTCGACAGGTTCGTCGACATCCGCGACAACGTGATCGAGAGGATTGCCGAGGCCCGCGAATACGGCTGGACCGGAGAGGTCGAGGGCCTCGAAATCACGCTCGCGGCAGCGAACGAAAAGATCGCTCGTATTGAGAGCTTGCGGGCGGAGCCGGATGCTCCGACGATCCTAGGTCTTCTACGACTTCGACCACGGGAGAGCTAGGGCGTGTCCGACAAAAGTCGGGCCACAGGACGATAGCCGACGGGGACTTCCCTTCTCTCACCCACTTACGGCTCACTGGGGGTGGCGGATTGCGGTAGCGAAGCGGAGGATGGTCGCGTGAGCGAACCTGACAGCACCGAGGCGGTTCCCGACAAACCTTTGCGTGCCCGGCGAATAAAACACATAGTCGGTGCAGTACTCGTCGTCGTTGTCGTACCTGTCGTGGTGCTGGATGCACTTGTCGGAAAGTTCGCCGCGGACGCACTCCTCCTCGGGCTGCTCTTGGGCGTTGTCGGCAGCATGGTCGGCGGCACACGGCGGATGGTCTATCTCGCGATACCCTTCGGAGTCGCCGGCGCGCTGGGAGCATTCACCGCATACAGCTGGTGGTGGGCTGCGCTGCTTGCGCTCTTAGGGCTGATCTCCGGGGTTGGGATCGGTTTCGGCTGGTTGCCCTCCTTGTTGATGCTTCCCTTCGCTGCAACGTTCGCCTCGCCGCTTCCCTCACCACAACACGCAGCGGCATACGGGATCTTTTCCGGCATTGGACTGCTTTATGGCGCCGTACTCGCCCGCCGGTTCAAAGCACCCGCAATCGTGGACGGTCAACACGTGGCGGCCCCGGCCGCAGCCGCGGTGGCCGGCGCCTTGTGCATCGGGTTGGGCGGAACCGCAGCGATCGGTGTGGCGCTGGGATGGACCGAACCGTACTGGGTTCCCGAACCAATCCTGATTTTGACCCTGTACATCATCATGGGCAAACGAGAACGCATAGGTCAGAAGGCCCTTGCAACGGCGGTCGGCGCGATTGCCGCAGTGCCAGTCGCGATCCTGGCACCACCGACCTGGCTTGTCTCCGTCCTCGCCTCTGCGGCCTTTATCCTCGCGCTCACGCAATACAAGAAAAGCTACTGGCGTTACTACAGCCTGATCACCTTCTCCCTCGTCCTCACCCTCGCCCCACCCGGCCAGGTTGGCGCTGAGGCAGCCCACCGCGGCACCGAAATCCTCATTGGCATCGGAGTCCTCACCCTCGGACTTGCCATCCTCCACGCCGTAAGCGGGTGGCTAGCCAAACACGACCCAGAACCGGTACTCAGCACCAGACCCACCCAACTGTCAGACACGCCCTAGTTCAGAGAAGGGAACGAAAGCCGAGAATCTCACCGACCGGATGTTGTCGGCACCATCAAGGCTTGAGACGGCAGATCTACTCCTGCGACTGGCCCCGGCGGGGAACAAGCTGCGGGTCAGTGCTCATGGCGGTGATTTCGGCGTACAGGCTCTGACGTGACTCGGAGAGAGTCTTGATTGCGACACGGTGCTTGCCTCGCCACTCCTCGGAGAGCGAATTGGCTGCAGCGTCCAGCGCCGGCCGCGTCTGCGGCAGCATTGCCAGCCCCGCTACACGCACGTGAGCATCACGGAGCGCGTCCTCGTCATCCGCTTCGGCCGCCAAATGGTCGACGTAGGTGCGAGCGAATGAGCGGTTCTAGAGGCGCGCCGTGCCGTCCGGTGAGGGGCGCAAGCGCATGGAGCCGCGGATGACTCGCGGCTCCTGGAAGTTCGGAGCCTGCTCCGCCGGTGGACAGATCGTGGTCAGTGCATTGCTTGCCCTGAACAAGCTCTGGTCCGAAAAGGGATTCGACGCCGTATCCTTCTGGATCTACACGGCGTGGTTCGCGGTTAGCGAGGCGCAATTCCTGTATCTGCTCCGCGTCCGGAGAAACGAGGCACCATTCTGGGACGAGGAGGAAGCCCGCCGGGCGGACTGGGATCAGCGGGGCCGGCAGCTGTAGCCCCGGCCCAGGCTTTGGGGGACAGGCCCCGGTGCGCCCGTTTGCTTCCCGCCGCCGGTCTGCTTGCATGGAGCCATGACTGAACAGCCGCCCGCGGCGGTAACCGAAGACCTGGGCCGGCTGCGGGCAGCCCTGGCCGCTGTCATACCGGCCAGGACGGAATCCAACCTCCTGGTCGGGACCTGGACCATCCGCGCACGGGGTGACCTGACCGCCAAATGGCTGGCCGGGCCCAAAGACTCGCCCAAGCGGGACTGGCACGCCATCGCCTGTCTGGCCGAGGTGATCCCCCGGTTCGACGTCGTCGCCGTCCAGGAGTCCCGCCGCAACCCTGTAGCCCTCAGGCGGCTCCTGGCCAGCCTCGGCCCGGACTGGCAGGTCATCGTCTCGGACGCGACCGAAGGATCAGCCGGCAACGGGGAACGCCTGGCGTTCCTGTACGACAACACCCGGGTCCAGCCCTCGGGCCTGGTCGAGGAGATCGTGCTGCCTCCGATCGGGGAGGACCCGGCCCGCCAGTTCGCCCGCACCCCGTACACCGCCAGCTTCGCCAGGGCCGGGGTGGAGTTCACCCTCGCCTCCGTGCACATCCTCTGGGGAAAGAACCCCGCGGAACGGCTGCCGGAGATCACCGAGTTCGCCCAGTGGATGCACGACTGGGCGGTCCGGCCCAACGACTGGAAACTCAAACCTCATCGTGCTCGGCGACTTCAACCTGGACCGGATCGGCGACCCGCTCTACGAAGCGTTCATCTCCACGGGCCTGTGGCCGCCAACCGAGCTGAACGCGGTCCCGCGGACGATCTTCGACGACGACAAGACCAAGCACTTCTACGACCAGCTGGCCTGGTTCTCCAAGCCCGACGGCACCTCCCTGCTGAAGGGCCTCACCTACGGGCAGCGCGCCGGCACCTTCGACTTCATCCCGCACGTCTTCCAGGGCCTGACCCGCAGCGAGGTGTCCTGGCGGATCTCGGACCACTACCCGCTCTGGTGCGAGTTCCTGGTGGCCTGAAGTGCCCCGGTCCTCTTTGACGACGGGAAGGAATGAGGTGCCTGCAAGAATAGGCGCATGCCCCTGCATGACTATCCGATTCGACGGTTGACGGAGGATCCGAACAACGTTCTGGACCGCCGGACCTGGCCGGCGTCCCTGGCTCCCGTCGCCCAGGTCCTCGACCAAGGACTCGATCTGACATCCGCCACCATCCTGGTCGGCGAAAACGGTTCCGGTAAATCCACGCTTGTCGAGGCCATCGCCTTGGCCTACGGCTTGTCACCGGAGGGAGGATCAACTGGAGCGCGGCACACCACCCGGTCCACTGAATCCAAGCTCTCCTACCACCTCCACCTTCTCCGGAACGCCGGCACCACCAGACGGGGCTACTTTCTGCGCGCCGAAACCATGCACGGCTTTTTCACCTATCTCGAGGAAAACCCAAGCAGGACCGGTGACATTCCGTTCCATGACATGTCCCATGGCGAGTCTTTCCTGGAGTTGGCCGTGGACCGCTTTCGGGGGCCCGGATTGTGGGTGCTCGACGAACCCGAATCCGCGTTGTCCTTCCAGGGATGCCTTACCCTCCTCGTCGTCTTGAAGGACCTGCTGGCCGCGGGCAATTCGCAAGTCATCATGTCTACGCACTCGCCCGTATTGGCTGCCCTGCCTGGGGCGCAGATTCTGGAAGCCGGGCCGTGGGGTCTGCGGCCTCGGGCGTGGGAGGACCTGGACATGGTGACGAACATGCGGTCATTCCTCGAGTCACCGGAGCGCTATCTCCGCTACTTCTAACTTCGAGAGCTCGCGAGCCGGGCTCATCAGGCGATTCTGAAAGGCGTATGGCGCTGGTCTTCCTGACCGCGGCAGCGCCATGCCCCACTCCTCGATGCTCGAAACCTGCGCTCATCGTAACGCCCACTGTGAGCATCCGAACTGTCGTAGCAATCGGTGCAACAAGGCTTCCGGCCGCGGAGGTCGGCTAACCTCTGAGAGGCCCCGTGTTTGTCCGGGGCACACTGAACACTACTGGGGGAACCATGAAGAAGATCTTTGCCGCCGTGTCGCTCTCAACCCTGACGGCAGTGCTGGTCGCGGGGTGCGCCGGCTCACCGAAGACCGAGACGCCAACCGCCTCGACAGCGGCGGAGGGATAGGGCAGCGCAGCCTCGCCCGGACTCACTCTGACAACTGCACTTCCAACCGAGAGCATCCAACCATGGCAAAGACGGCCACCATCATCGGCGCGGCCGCAGCCGCCCTCATCCTTATCGGACTCGGACCGCTGCCCATCGGTTACTACACACCGCTCAGATGGGCTGTCTGCATCGCCGCCGTTTGGATTGCCGTCTTGGCCCCGCAGAACGGCAAAGCGGGTTGGCTGTTCCTCTTGGTACCGGTGGCCATCCTGTTCAATCCGATCGCCCCCGTGTACCTGATGACGAGAGCGGCCTGGGCGCCTTGGGATATGGCCGCCGCCGTGATCCTGGCCGTAGGCGGAACCCAGATGGACAAGGCCGCGGCGAAAACAAGCGCCTGAGCGGCCTGCCCCGTCACCAGCCGGAGCGCTCGAACGAGCGCCTCGCCCAATGGCCAGGACAGCTGCCCCAATGCGGTCCGCCGGCTCATCCCACGTCGCACGGTGCCAGTGGACCTCAGCCTCTACCTGGCCCACGAGCCCGTCGCCGAAATACAGATAGCCGAGACGATCTGCGTGGAGACTGCCCAGACTCCTTGAGCCTCCGTTTGCGTAATCCATGCACGGATTGTTGTGATGTCTTACACCGTGTGTAACATCCGAAACATGGGCAACACGCCCTTGACGCTTACGGGGGAAGCGATCGTCCTAGTCTGCCTGCGCATCGACGCCACTGTCGTTTGCGCGGGTGCTGGGGTTCCTTCCGTGGACGCCAATCATCGCACCGTCTCCGCGCCTCCGCAGGCGTGCCTCAATCGGGTGTCCGCGAAAGGACTTTCATGACACAAACCCCCAGCACTGCACCGTACCCGGTGTTCTCCCCAGGTCAGCTTAAGCCGGGGCATAAATCGTTCCTTGTCACCTGGCTGCTGGCACTGCTCCTCGGTGTCTTCGGCGCTGACCATTTCTACCTCGGCAGGAACCGGTCCGGCGTCCTGAAGCTCGTCACTCTTGGCGGTCTGGGCATCTGGTCATTCGTCGATTTGATCTTGACGCTCGCGAACAAGCGGAGCGACAGCCAGGGTCGAGGCCTTGAAGGATACGACCAGCACAAACGGGTCGCACTCATAGTCACCGCCGTCGCGATCATCGGCGGCATGGCCATCAACTCCGCTCGTGGTGGCTCCGCGCCCGCAGCGACTACGGCTTCTGCACAGGTCGTAACCGCAGCTTCCGCTCCCGCTTCTACCCCGCCTGCCGCCGTTATTGTCCTGGCGGACTACTCCGGCCGGAACCTCCAGGAAGTGAACGCCGAACTGAAGAAGGCTGGCCTCTTAGCTGAGGTCACGTCCGACAGCGGAAAGACTGTCATTCTTGATTCGAACTGGACGGTAGTCAAGCACACGCCGTCTGCCGGAATGTCCGTTACCACGGGCGAGACAATCAACCTGACGGTGACCAAAAAAGACGCAGCAGAGAGCGCCGCTAAGTCGGCAGATGCAAAAGAGAGCGAGAAGGCGCCGGCCGAGAAGGAAGCCGCACTCAGCACGGGTCTGACGGTTACTTTTGCGATGGCAGCGTGCAACGAACGGGGCGATCGAGAGTTCCGATACGGATACAAGCCGCATTGGGTCTTCGGCGTCCTGGCGGAGCGTATTCAAGATGACCAGTGGTTCCTGAAGGTGGAAGCGGACGTCACCAATGCCTCCAATGCAACGGCACTCATGAACGTTGAGTGCTATGTCACTGGGACGAATGAGTCACCCACCGTCGTTAACTTTCTCGCCTACTGACATGGGATCAGGCACGGCGTGCAATCGTGAAATGGGAAAACCCCTGATGCCCTACGCTTGGCGGTCGTAGAATCATCGGCGCTCCAGCTATAAGAAAGCTTCTGACCTGCGAGGAGCGGCTCGGACCACGGGCCTGGTTTGCGGCAGCCGGGGCTGGCTTTCTGGCTCCCAGTCCGATGGTGCATAGTGGCCTGCGCAATCTAGTCGTGGAGCGAATTCGCCAACTAGCTCGGCCGCTAGGCAATGGCAGTCGCTCAAGGAACTGGCGGAACCGAGAGGATTCGTTTCTGGGGGTTTGCGCCAACAAGGTTCCGACCTCACACCATCCCTGAGCTCGTATGTCCCTGGAACGGCCCCGCACGCAGACGCGTGCGGGGCCGTTCTTATGGAAGCACTTTCGCGCGATATGGCGGTTGCCCCGAGGAGTAGTTCGCGTTGCGCAGCCACCGACAGGTCAACAAGATCTGTATCTACCTGTCCGCTGATGCCTATCCGTGGACGGCCCGCTGGATGCGAGGACGGGGCGGACGATCACTGACGTCGCCTCTGCTCGGGGACCCGGCGACATGATTCGCCAACTAGGTCGGTGACCATCCAGCGGCCCGCGCAGTGCCTCAGCGCCCTAGTCGTGGGCTTTCTTGAAGGCCTCACTAATCTTCTGGCGGTCGCCTTCAACGTCGCCGTGGTCGTGTTCCATGAGGCCGATGGCGAGGGCCAGTCCGTAGTGTCGGCCGCGGTACAACTCCAACTGGTCGGACTGCGTGTGGTTGTCGTTGACGTTTTTTGCATATGCGCGCAGAGACGGAGTGATGCTCGTTGGGCCATGGACGTCGTGTGTGCGGACTCCTAATGTGAAAGTGCCCGCATGTTTCCGCTTCACACCTCACATCCATGAGTGCTTCACCCACCATCTCCACGAGTAAGGACGAAGCAATGCAAACGAAAATCACGCTGATCATCGATAACCCGTCCGCGCCGGAACTCCTCGAACAGGAAATGCCCACAATTCTTGACCGCGTCGCAGCGCTGGACGGCCTCGTCCGGTTCGAGTCCGCCAAAGTGTGGCCAAAGGAAGACGGCACAGCGACGCCTGCGTATCGCACACTGGACCTCTACTTCGAAGACTACGTCTCTGCCTCACAGGCCGTGGGAACAGCTTCTGCGGGCGCGTTTTTCGAAGCGCTCGCTAAGGCCGGCGGCACCTTCACGGGACTATTCTCCGAGGTGGAATCCCGCTAGGGCGAGGCCGCAACCAGTTTGGACTTGGCCGCGATTTCTCAGCGGAAGGCTTTGAGCGCGGCGCCATAGATCTTCGAATACGTCGGGAACGAGCGACGGAAGGTCGCTGACATCCCGAAGCGACCCAGAAAACGGTATGGCAGCCGGAGGTCCGCGCGGCCTTCGCACCAGACTTGCTTGCCTAGAACTGGGTAGAGCCGCGCAGCCGGCGGGGGCGGCCGTCCGGGTCCACGACGAGGCGGCTCATCGGAACAGCCCAGAGACGTTGGAGGGACGACACGGGCTCTGGGGTGTGGTGGCGCACGTGTCCAGAGGGCCGGGGCGAGCGGTGCCCGGTTTCGTGCCATTGGTCGAGAGCGTCGGCGGTGGTGTTCCAAAGCTTGAGCCCAGCCGCCGGGTCGAGAAGTCGGGGATCGTCCCGGTCCAGGCCCAGGTGTTCGGCCCAGAGTTGGAGCCGGAGCCCGTGGGCCAACGGCCGGGAAGCGTCGTGGCTGTTGTCCATGCCGGGAATTTCCCCGTTGTCAGCAGTGGCGTCGAGAACAGCGCAGGTGAGCTCACTGTCGTTGGTCCAGGATCGGCGGTTGAAATTGTCTGAGCCGCAGGTCATCCAGGTGTCATCGATGATGCATATCTTGGCGTGGACGTAGATCGGAGTCCCGGCGCTGTTCTCCAGGTCGAACACGCCGACCCTGTCGGGCGCGACCCGGTGCAGCATCCTGGTGGCACGCAGTTGCCCGATCCGTATAGCCGGCCCCGCGACAGGACCGTCGGAGTCGGGGTAGCGGGGCACGACTACGATCACTTTCAATTCGGGGTTCCGTTCGAGGGCCTCCGCAATTCCAGTTGCTACCTCTGTTGACCACAGGTACTGGTCCTCGATGTAGATCAGCGAGCGGGCGCGGGCGAAGGCTTTCGCATAGCCGCGGGCAATGCTGCGTTCCCCCTCGGGCGCGAAAGGGAACGGAGGACGTTTCACCCCGTAGGTGCGCAGCAGCTGCACGGCATGAGGGCCCGCCGGTGGTGGCGGCGGCGCAGCGGCCGGGAGCGGTTCGGGGTGCCGGGGCATTCGGGCCAGACGTTGCAGCAACATCCGGTAGGGGGTGCGCCGGTCCAGGGGATGGGGGTCGTTCCACCGTTCAGCAAACACTGCCAGGACATCTGCCACCACGGGACCACGCAGTTCGAGGGTCGCATCGTGCCACGGGGGTCGTTTCCCGTACCGGGAATCCATGTCCACCGCTTGCGGGTCTCCCGCGTGGTCGGCATCGTCTCGACGGGTGTGGGAAAGGTCGATCCCGCCAACGAACGCGACGTCTCGCGACGGGTCGTCACGATGGCGGATGACGAAGAGTTTTTGGTGATGGGAGCCGAACAGGCGTACACGCTGGTCCAGGAGCACCTCGCCGCCGGCGTCGTTGACCTGACGACTTAGCAGCTCGTTGGATCGGCCGCTGATCGGGGCCGATACGCGCTCTCCGTGGGATCTCCAGACAAGGCCCCGCACTTCCACACCCGCGCCGGCCAGCCCCGCGAGCACGTCGCCGATCGACGGTCCGTCCGCCAACAGCCGCTCGTCGGCGTCGCCACGCCAGTCGGTGAACCACACGCGGTCTCCCGCCTTCAGAGCCGTCAACTCCTCATGCAGCCGGGCGAAGTAGGTCGCTCCATGAATCAGGGGCCGCACCAGGTTGCCCTCCGACCACGGCGGCGATCCGGCACCGCCCGCGTGTACGTCTGTGGCTAAGTTCCCCCGCTCAGCGCGGCTCAGAAACCACGCACCAGCATCAATGTCCACTCAGTCCTTCTTTCGGGGCCCGACGCCAGGCCGCTAGTGTCCGGTCTTCAAAGTAGCGACTGTGCTGACTAATGTCACCGACCGGGTCAAAAGCGCCGGGGGTTGAGAGGATTCCATGACTGTCGGATTCGGCATAAGTGTAACGAAGGATGGGGCACCGTGACCGGTCAGCTCGTGTGCCATCGCACTCTGGTTCGGGACCGTGAACGCCTGAAGGGGCGTTCCGTAGGCGTCAAGCTTCTGCATGAGTACGAACACGTCCATGTCGACGGCGCCCCGCGCTGTCCCTCGCAATCGGACCAAGCCGTCCCCTTTTTCTGGCTACCTATCGAAGATATGGCGCCCGTGGTAACTTCTGCTTGGATTAGGAGTTCCTCCTGCGATTCCTTCCAATCCGGCTCCTGATACCGCTTTTGAAAGCAGAGGCAACGATGGCAACTCTATTGATCTTCCATGAGGTCGACGACGTTGACCACTGGCTCAGCTCGCCGCGACGCCAGGAACTCTTCGGACCCATGGGCATGACTGTGCGAACCTTTGTCGACCCGGAGAAATCCAACCGCGTCGGACTGATCGTCGAAGTCCCGGACATGGACACGTTCCAGCGAATGATGGAGTCCGAGGCCGCGGCCGACGCCATGCAATTCGACGGCGTACGCCCGGACACGATTCTGACGCTGGTCGAACCCGAGCCCAGCACCTGACCCAGGGACGTAGTGTTGGCGGGTCTTTGAGGCGTTGAGCCGCTCATACCTGCGATCTGCAGCCGGTGGGCGGGGCGTATGCTAGCCCCGCCGGCCGTGCGGATGGCGGCCGGGCGCGCCAGCATCACCGCTGCTTCGACCGGGCACCGAAGCAGAGTTGAACAGCCCGGGAACGACGCCTGCGCTGCACGCCGTCGAAAGGACCGACATGGCATCCGGACCGCTTCCCGGGGGCACCTTGTCACTCGCGGATGATCTCACGCTGACCCGAATGGGATACGGGGCGATGCAGCTCGCTGGCCGGCACGTGTTCGGGCCGCCCGCTGACCGCGTCGGCGCCCTCGCCGTCTTGAACGAGGCCGTGGGCCTGGGCATCAACCACATTGATACGGCCGACTACTACTGGTCCCACATCACCAACGAAATCATCAAGGAGGCCCTCCACCCCTACCCCGAGGACCTCCACATTGTGACGAAGGTCGGTGCGCGTCGCGATGCGGATGGGAACTGGCCGCAGGCGCTCGCACGCGACGAGCTCCACCAAGCCGTTCACCTCAACCTCACGAACCTCGGCCTCGACGTCCTCGACTTGGTCCATCTGCGGGTCGGCGGGTTCGACAGTCCCACCCCCGGTTCACTCGCCGAACCCTTCACCGTCCTGGCCGAGCTCCAGCAGGAAGGGCTGATCAAACATCTCGGCCTCAGCACCGTCAACGCCGAGCAGATCGCCGAGGCACAGCAGATCGCCTCTATCGTCTCAGTCCAGAACTTCTACAACATCGCCAACCGGCAGGACGATCAGCTCGTGGATGCACTCGCGGGGCAGGGCATCGCCTAAGTGCCGTACTTCCCCATAGGCGGTTTCACGTCCCTTCAGTCCGCCACCCTCAGGGATGTCGCCGAACGCCTGCAGGCAACCCCGATGGGTGTCGCCCTGGCCTGGCTATTGCAGCGCTCACCGAATATCCTGCTCATCCCCGGAACGTCCTCACTCGAGCACCTCAGAGACAACGTTTCGGCTGCCGCCCTCGGGCTGCCGGCCGACGCGGTCCAGGCACTGAACGCAATCGCCACAGACATGGCCCCGGACTTCCGATTGGCGCCACGGCCGCGCACACTTTGATCATGATCAACGAACAGTGGTGGTCGAGACTAAGACCCGCAACCCGAGAGTGGTTGATCAATAACAACGGCGATGTCGTCCCCGAACACGTTGCAACTGAAGTCGCCACTGCAGGAGGTCCTGTAGCAGAAGAAGTCACCGGCGACGACGGTCCCCAATCCGGATTCTTCTACTCGGACGAGATCGTCGACTGGGTCGAAGAGATGGCTAATTACGAGGACCCGCCAGGTTCCGCGTAGACGATGGCGGTCTTTGGCATCTTTCTGCCAGCGTGAGTGTTCCGCCTATGGCCCGGGGGACTGAGAGTTGGGGAGGAAGATCAGCGGCCGCCTTTTTGCATGTATTCGGCAGGGTCGTAATGGATCCGGAGTGTCGAGATCTTGCCGTTTGTCGAGGCGGAAGAACTCTGCGAGCCGGACGATTCCGCCCGGCATGTGGGCGTCGTAGAGCATCGCGGAACCGTCTTCTCCGTGGACCTCTTCGATGACCTCGATGTCCGACACAGTGGCGATGAAGCCCTTTACGCCTTGGCAGAATCCGGCTGCCCCTGTGCGCTTCCCTGCGATCGGACCTTCAAATTCGAGGTCGTCGACGAGCAAAGTGCGAAGCTCGCCGTCGGCGTCGTATGCATCTATGCCGGCGGCCAGGATCCGGTAGTAGCGCTGGAGGACCTCTGGAGCAGCCTCGCTCACCGTGGTCATCGGCAGTTCCTCCCGAAGATTGAAGTCCTTAAGCTCTGTGCATCGCTGACGAGGAGGGCGCGGTTCAACGGGACCGATTCCTTCCGTTTTCGGTTCCATTGGGCTCGTGAGCGTTGTTGGCGGCGGCCGGGGCCTTGTGTGCCGGCACCTTGTGTATGGCCACGAACGCTGAGCTGGCCACACCGTGGACATGCCGGTGAGCCCGATGGTCGCCAGGCGGCCAGCTCGGCGCGATGCTGGGAGTCCAGCCGCAGCAGGTCTTCGGCTCCGAAAACGTTCATGCTTGTTGCCTCTCTAGGGGTGTGGTCGCTGCATGGAGCGCTCAGAGCGGTTTGGACGCCATGGGAACGCAAAGTTTCAAGACTATGTTTCGTCGTGCCGGGAGTATGAGGAGCCGGAGGGCGTCCGTTCCAATAGTCCGAAGTCGATCAGGTAGCGGCGCAGCATTACGACATCATCGGTATAGCTGAGGAGCCGTTCATTTACCTGCTTTTCCGTTAGGTGTTCGCCCGGTTCGATGGCTTCGCTGACAATCCAGGCCAGGAGCTCCCGCCGTTCGGCCATGTTGGCTGGATACCTTTCGATCCTGCCCAGGCGCATGAAGCGAGCCAAGCCGGTCTGCGCCTGGCGCCGGGGTTGCTGTGTGAGAAGGTCGCGGAAGATCGCCTCGGGCGCGTCCAGTTCGTTGGCAGCATTCCGTTCGACGAGCCCAGACTCAAGCAGGGTGGCGATTGCCCGGTTTCGCCGTTGATCATTCAGATCAGCTACCACATCGGGGAGCTTGGCGCCGAGCACTATTTGCGCGTAGGCGGTCCGAGCGTCGTTGTTGGCGAGGGCTGCCACTACTCGCCGCCAGTGCGGTCCGCTCAGCCTCGTCGCGCCGGTCACAGCGTTTTCCTCACTTTGCATCTGCCCCCACTTGTGCTTGTCACCGTGTACTTGGTCAATAGGCAAAATCGTAGTCTTGCGCGGGTGTGACGGACAGGGGCTGCAGACGGCAGGCTGATATCCCGGATCTTGAGGGTCGGCCGTTCAAACGGATTGGAGCAGGATGCAGTCCGGAGTGGGGTCGGGCATTAGATGCGCGGCCGTGAATTGGTACCAGTCCGGGAAGGGGTCCCGGGGAAGGTCCGGTTCGGGGTCCTGGTCCAGGTGCCCGGTGAGCGCCGGGTCCGCATGGTGCCCTGGATCCGGGGGCAGTCCAAGTTCGGGATCTTGGCCGGGGTCCGCGTCCGTGTCCACCAAATGGTGTGGCCAGTGGGGTGGTTCCCAGTCCTGGTGTTCGCTGGGGTAGTGCCGCCCGGAGGGTGAGGTCCAGCCCGGCGGGTGGTCCTTGCTGGCTCCGGTGGGTGTCCAGGCGGAGCCGTGTTTGAGGCGGTGGTGTTTCGGGCAGGGTTGTCCCAGGTTGGTGATGCCGGTGGTGCCTCCGTCGGCCCAGGCCAGGAGGTGGTCGGCCTCGTTGTCCAGGGAGTGGTTGTTGCAGCCGGGGAAGGGGCACCTGCCGTCGCGGAGCCGGAGCCATTGCCGCTGGGCCTTCGTGAGACGGTAGCTGGTCCGTCCGATTTCCAGCGGGGCGCCGTCGCGGGGGTCGGTCAGGACGCGGTGGAAGGAGTCGGCGCCGTCGGTGATCAGGCGGCGGGCCATGGACGGCGGGATCGGCCCGTACCCGTCGAGGGTGGCCGGCTCGTCACTTGTGCCCAGCAGGGACAGGACCGGGACCGTGATCAGGACCTGCGCCCTGGGGGACGGGACACGCGCACCCCCACCCGTTCCGATGCCGCCGTCGGCGTTTCCACCGGCCGTGCCGGTGGTCCCGGTGCCCCCGGGTCCGCTGGTGAGGAGCCAGGTGGCGGTGACGTCGGCGCGGAGCTGGCTGAGGGTCCGGGGCTCGTCCGGGCTTTGGAGGGCGCGGGCGGCGGCGGTGGTCCGGTCCCAGATCCCCGCAGCGGTGTCGGCCGGGAGATAGGCGGAGAGCCAGGCCATGCCGTCCCGGTCCGGGAGGTAGTCGACGCGCCGGTCCGCGGCGCTGGCGGTGTGGCGTTTTTCGATGCTGACCGGGTGGTGGCGTTCGCGCCAGGCACGTGCCTTGGCCCGGAACCGGGACGCCACGAGGTCCCCGGCCCGGCAGCCGCGGGCCGGGTCCGGCGCGTCGGGGTCCAGGAAGTGCGCTTCCAGCGCGGCCGCTCCGGCCGGGTCCAGGCCGGTGGTTTCGTCGACGATGATCCGGGCGTGCTGCCAGGAGATCGTCCCGGCCTGCAGGGCCGTCAGGGTCAGCGGCAGGGCCGTCGTCAGCGACAGGGATTCGGACAGGAGGGCTGCGGCGGTCCGTTCGCTGACGGTCAGGACACAGGCGACCTCGGCGGTCAGGGCCATCTCCCGGCCGGTGCGTTCCTGCGGTGACGCGGCCGGCGGCGCGAGGGCCCCGGCTGCCTGCACGTATTCGGTGGTCAGCCGCACCTTCAGCGCCGCGGTCCGGGCCTCGATCCGGGCCACCTCGGCGAGCCCGTCCAGGCAGCCGTCCGCCAGGTCCCGCAGCGGATCGGCCCCGGGCTGATCCGAGCGGTCCTCGCAGGCGCCGACGAAGGCAACAAGCTCAGCAGCGGACGCGGCGACGGCCTCCACGGCCGCCCTGCTTTCCGCGCTCCAAGCTGCGTTGCTTTCCATACCCCAAGCAAAGCAGGAGGCACCGACAGTATTGATGAAACTGGTCGTGCGGTTGCAGGAATACGGCACTGACTTACGCCCGGAGGGATACTGCCCGTGGACCTGGACGAAGTCAGCGAGAACCTGGCGGACCTCGCCTGAGGTCTTCCGAAATGGCACCCACCATCGTTGGCGCAACTGTTGAGTGTCGCAGGCCGCCGTAGTACCGTGACAACCACTGTCAACACGCATAACACGGACTCGGGAGCGATCATGGCATATATGACACGTGGGCTGGTGGCCGTCACGGCGGCCCTGGCATTGAGCGTGACGGGCGGCGCCGTCGCCGGCCCAGCGTTCGCCGATCCGCGGGAAACTGCAAAGACAGCAACCGCCACGGGGTACGGCGGCGCGGTGAGCACCGTGGACCCGGAGGCATCCGCAGCGGCGATCGAGGTCCTCCGCAAGGGCGGCAACGCGGCGGACGCCGCCGTCGCCGCAGCCGCGACCCTTGGCGTCACCGAACCGTACAGCGCCGGAATCGGCGGCGGAGGTTACTTCGTGTTCTACGACGCGAAGACCGGTAAGGTGGGCACGATCGACGGCCGGGAGACCGCACCGGCAGGAATGCCGCACGACGCGTTCATCGACCCGGCGACCGGCAAGCCCTACAATTTCACGCCCGAGCTCGTTACGAGCGGCGTCTCCGTTGGCGTTCCCGGCACCCCGGCCACGTGGGAGCGTGTCCTCGACCGGTGGGGCACTGTCAGCCTTGCCGATGCCCTCAAGCCTGCCATCAACGTGGCGACCCGTGGGTTCGTGGTCGACAAGACGTTCCACCAGCAGACCCTCGACAACAAGGCCCGGTTCGAGGCGTTCACCTCGACCAGCAGCCTCTTCCTCCCGGGCGGTGACGCCCCCGCCGTCGGCAGCGTCTTCCAGAACCACGACCTCGCCGAGGTCTACCGGCTCCTCGCCAAAAAGGGCACGGGAAGCTTCTACGGCGGCCCGCTCGCGGCTGAGATCGCAGCCACGGTCCAGGCCCCACCCAAGACGGCCGGCACAAAGCTACCCGTTCCGGCAGGCCACCTGACGACGTCGGATCTCGCCGCCTACCGCGCCCTGGATCAGGCGCCCACGCACGTGGACTACCGCGACCTGGACGTCTACGGCATGGCGCCGTCCAGCAGCGGCGGCACCACGGTCGGCGAGGCACTGAACATCCTGGCGCCGTCCAACCTGTCCGAGATGTCCAGGCCCGGCGCCCTGCATCACTACCTCGAGGCCAGCGCGCTTGCCTTCGCGGACCGGGGCAAATACGTGGGGGACCCCGCGTTTGTCGACGTCCCCACCTCCGCGCTCACTGACCCGATGTTTGGCAAGGAGCGCGCCTGCCAGATCGACCCGCTGCACGCGGCGGCGAAGCCCGTTGCGCCGGGGGACACGTCGTCGTACGACGGCGCGTGCCCGGCCGCCGCGGTGGCGTCCGCCGACGAGAAGGACACGGAGAACATCTCGACGACCAACCTGACGGTCGCGGACAAGTGGGGGAACGTGGTCGACTACACGCTCACGATCGAGCAGACTGGCGGGTCCGGCATGGTAGTTCCCGGCCGCGGTTTCCTGCTCAACAACGAACTGACCGACTTCTCGACCGTCTACAACCCGACCGACCCGAACCGGATCGAGCCGGGGAAGCGCCCGCGCTCGTCCATGTCGCCGACCATCATCCTCAAGGAGGGCAAACCGTTCCTCGCACTCGGCTCGCCGGGCGGATCGACCATCATCACAACCGTCCTGCAGACGATCCTGAACCGGGTGGACCTGGGCATGACCATCTCCGAGGCGATCGCCGCACCGCGTGCCTCGCAACGCAACACGGCCAAGGTCACCGCCGAGCCGGAGTTCATCGCCGCGTACGGCAGCCAATTGACGCCCTTCGGCCATCAGTTCACGCCGTCGGGGGATGCGTTCACCTCGGCAGCGGAGATCGGCGCCGCGACCGCCATCGAGTTCCTGCCCGACGGCGGCATGGTTGCAGCCGCCGAGCCCGTAAGACGCGGCGGCGGGTCGGCGATGGCACTCAAGGCGTCGCCGAGGTAGGCCGCGCGGTCCAGGACCCCGCCCTGGGATGGGATAGACGCGGCCACAAGTCAGTCCGAGCCGCCGATGACGTTCTGGTCCCAGTCGATCACGGACCCGGTCACCACCCCACTCCGTGAGGAGAGGAGGAAAACCACGAATTCGGCGATTTCGTCAACCTGACCGAGTTTGCCCATGGGGACCGACGCATTTGCCTTGTCGAGCCAGTCATCACCGGCGCCGTGAAATTGGCGCTGGATCGCGTCTTCGCCGTCGGTTGCGGTCCAGCCGATATTGACGCCGTTGATCCTGATCTTGTCCCAGCGGTGGGCATGCGCGGCGTTGCGGGTCAGCCCGGCGAGGCCGGCTTTGGACGCCACATAGGGCGCAAGGTAGGGCTGGCCTGCGTGCTCGGACATCGTGATGATGTTGACGATATTGCCGCCGGTGCCGCGTTCCTTCAGGTGCTTGATGGCTTCGGACATGATGAAGAAGGGCGCCTTGAGGTTCACCGCGATGTGCTGGTCGAAAAGCTCCGGGGTCGTGTCCGTCATGCTTCCGCGGGTGGTGACGCCGGCGGCGTTGACGACGGCGTCGAGCTGGCCAAAGCGCTCGATCGTCCTGGTCACGGTGCTGCTCGCCTGCGACGTGTCGGCAAGATCCGCCTGGAGGAAGACGGTGGGGACGCCGAGGTCAGAAAGCTCCTCGGCGACCCTCCTCCCGGCGTCGACGGACCGTCCCGTGACAGCGATGCCGGCGGCACCCTCGGCAGCGGCTTGCCGTGCGATGCCGGCCCCGAGGCCATGCGTGCCCCCGCTGATCAGCACGACGCTGTCCTTAAGTAGTCCCGTCACTGTTGTAGGGCTCCTTCTCCAGTGATGATTTCTTCGACAGTGATGGTTTTTCCTGTTGCGGCCGACTCGGCTGCGGCGTCGGCAAGGATGAGGGCGGCCATGCCGTCCTTGAACCCCGGCGAACAGGGGACGCCGGTGCGGATGGCGTCGACGAAGGCGTCCAGTTCACGCCGGTAGGCCGCGGCGTAGCGTTCGAGAAAGAACGGCTCGTACGGGTCTGCCCCCTCCACGGCTAACGTGCCGAAGCTACGGACCGTGGTGGGTGAAATGTTGTCTGCACGCAGCATGCCCTGGCTGCCGAAGGCTTCCAGCCGCTGGTCGTAGCCGTAGGCGCTGTGCCGGGAATTCGTGATGCTGACCAGTTCCCCGTTCCGGCCGCGCAGGACAATCACGGCGGAGTCGAAATCGACGGCCTCGGCGATGTCGTCGCTGAAGACGTTCGCGCCGTGCGCGGTGACCTCAACGATGCCGGGAATGAAGTACCGGGCCATGTCCAGGTCATGGATGCTCATGTCCCTGAAGATTCCGCCGGAGGCGGCGATATAGGCGGCCGGTGCGGGTGCCGGGTCCCGGCTGGTGATGGTCAGCTGCTCGAGCCGTCCGATTTCCCCTGCCTCGACCCGCCTGCGGACAGCGGCGAAGGCGGGATCGAAGCGCCGGTTGAACCCCATCATCACCGCGGTGGTGTTTCCGCCGAGGTCCGCCAGGCAGCTCCGCACCCGGTCAAGGTCCAGATCGATCGGCTTTTCGCACAGCACCGCAACGCCCCGGCCGACGGCGGCCCGGATGAGGTCGATGTGTGTCGGCGTCGGCGAACAGACCACGACGGCGTCCAGGGACGCGTCGGCGAAGACATCGTCCGTGGACCCGGTGGGCCGGGCGCCATATAGTGTGGCGACGTCGCGGGCGCTGTCGAGCATGGGATCGGCGACCCAGGCCAGGTTCACGCCGGGATGCGCGGCAATGTTCGCGGCGTGGACCCGGCCGATGCGGCCGGATCCACACAACGCGATGTTCAGTTTTTTCCGTGCGGTCACGGTCGCCTACTTACCGTCGGTGAAGCGGCGTCGGCTGGCCGCTTCGAGATCGCGGGCGACGGCGTCGTCCGAGGCGTCTTCCTGCAGGCTGCGCCAGATCAGTTCGGCTTGTGATTCGGGCGCGATTCCTCCGACCGGCTGGTCCCGGTCCAGGTTCGTGGGGAAGCCGTAGCCCTCGGCGGACGCGGCGATGACATTGCGCAGGAATCGTTCGCTGGCGCCGCCGGCCATGAGCTGTCGCAGCGTCGGGTAGAGGGCCTTTGACATGGCAGTCCGGTCCACCGACTCCATGGCGCGGCCGAATGCGGACGAGACCTGCAGCAGGTTGGCCATGCGGCGGATGTCCGAGGACTTGTTGTGGCCGGCACCGTGGAACAGTGCCGGGTTGAAGAAGACCGCATCGCCCTTTTCCAGCGGCAGCTGAACGTGGTTTTCCTCGAAGTAGCGGGTGAATTCCGGGTTGTGGAAGGCGAGGTACCCGGCGTCGTACTTGTGGGAGTGCGGAAGGTAGAGGGTAGGTCCGGATTCCACGGGCATGTCGCAGTGCGCCACCGCTCCCTGCAGGGTGAGCGCGGGGGAGAGCATGTGGATGTGGGCCGGGTAGCGAGCGGCCTGTGCGGCGGACATGAAGCCAAGGTGGTAGTCGCGGTGGGCGGTCTGGGCCGCGCCGCCGGGGTTGACGACGTTGACCTGGGACGTGACCTGGTAGTTGGGGCCCAGCCAGGCCTCGGAAATGAGGGCAAGGATGTCGTTGGAATAGTAGTCGGCGAAGACTCCGGGCTCCCGGACGGCGAACTTGTCCAGTGCGCCCCAGACGCGGTCGTTGGCGCCGGGCTTGGCGAAGTGGTCTCCCGTCGCAGCACCGGACGCCTTCTGCTCCGCGATGATCGTATTGAATGCTTCGGTGGCACGGTCGACGACGGTGGTGTCACCGAAGGCGCCTTTGAAGACAACGATGCCCGGTCCGGTGCTCAGCGCACGGATGAGCTCGGCCTGCACATCGGCCCGTTCTTCCGGGGCGTCGAGGAAATCGCGGAGGCGGTTTCCATAGATCAGAACGTTCTGTTCGACGGCGTCGGCGTATGCGTAGTCTTCGAGTCTGGTTTCCTGGGAGACGAGCGCAATGAAGTCCTCGAGCTTGCAGTTGCCCTCATTGAACCACTGCGGGCCGTTCGCGCCCAGCTTGTGTGAATTGGCGGTGGTGGTCATGGTGTTTCCTCCTTGAAACGTCGAATCTTGCGAAGATGTTCGTGCTCGTGGTTCCCAGCCTGCTGCATCGGATCCGGCCGGCACAATGGCTAAATCCATCAAAAAGCCATCATTGCCCAAAACGGTCTTGCCCAGTCGTGTCCGTGGATCCCTCAGACTGCGGGAGCCTGCTGATCGTCAGGACAGGCAGCCCGCGCGCCCATTTGCAACGGCGGCACGCAGTACAGGAGCCCAGGGCTTCTGCGGTGGTCTCAATCATCGGAGTTTCCTTTCAACTTGGTCCCTTGCCTTCCAGCATGAACTCGTGGAAAGGTAATTGCTACGCCAATCTCCATCAATAAGACCTCAAAAAACACTCAAAAGGAGCCGTCATGGCCCACCCGTATTCAGTGCGGGAAATCGCACGCCAGGCCGGCGTCAGCGACGCGACAGTTGATCGTGTCCTCCATGACCGCCCCGGCGTACGGCGGAGCACTGTGGGCCAGGTGCGCCAAGCCATCAAGGACCTTGAGGCCCAGCGTCTCCAGCTGGAGCTGACCGGGCGCCGGTTCATGATCGACGTCGTCGCCGACGCTCCCGCACGGTTCACATCGTCGGTGAAACGGGCACTGGAATCTGTCCTGCCCCTGATGCAGCCGGCAGTCTTCCGGGCCCGTTTCCACCTGCACGAGCAGTGGAACGCTGAGGGCTGCGTGGCGGAACTGGACAGGATCGCCAAACGGGGGAGCCACGGCGTCATCCTCAAGGCGCCCGACGTGCCCTCAATCGCGGCCGCCGTCAACCGGCTCGCCGGGGCCGGGATCCCGGTTGTTACCCTGGTGACCGATCTGCCCGCCAGCCACCGGGCCGCGTACGTGGGCATGGACAACAGGTCGGCCGGGGCGACGGCCGCCTATTTGATCCATCAGTGGCTGGGCACCGTGCCCGGAACAGTTGCCGTGACCGTCAGCAACGATTTCTTCCGGGGCGAGGAGGAACGGGAAATGGGTTTCCGCGCCGCCATCCGGGCCATGGACCCTGGGCGGGCGGTCCGGTATCTGCCCGGAAGTGACGGGCTGGACCAGACCACGCGGGTCCTGATGGGCGATGCCTTGGCGGCACATGATGACCTCCGCGCCGTTTACTCGATCGGCGGCGGTAACGCCGGCATCAACGACGCATTCGTGGCAGCCGGCCGAAAGCCGGACGTGTTCATCGGCCACGATCTCGTCCCGGACAACGTCTCTTTGCTGCGCGAGGGAAGAATGAGCGCCGTCCTCCACCACGATCTCAGGCAGGACATCCAGAGATGTTGCCGCATCATCATGCACGCCCACGGCGCCCTGGCCGACGCTGACGCCGGAGACCCCTCCAAGATTGACGTCATTACCCCGTTCAATATTCCGTCCGGATTCTGACGCCAGCAGCCAGGGCCGTTCCAGGTCCCACACAACTACTGAATCTACGGTGTCGCCGGGTGGCCGCCCTCACGCAGCCAGTCGTCGAAGAACGCGTCAAGCTGCTGAAGCGGCCAATCCTGTCTGCGCCTGTCGCCGGGGTTGCTGCGTGAGCAGATCGCGGAAGATCGTCTCAGACGCCTCGAGCTCGTTGGCGGCATTCCCTTCGACAAGCCCGGACTCCAGCAGGGCGGCGATGGCCCGGTTTCGCCGGCGGTCATTCGGATCCGCAACCACGTCCGGGAGCTGGGCGCCAAGCACGATTTGCGCGTAGGCGGTCCGCACGTCGTTGTTGGCGAGGGCTGCCAGCACGCGCCGCCAGTGCGGTCCGCCCAGCCTCGATTCTCCGGTCACAGCGTTTTCCCCACTCTGCGTCTGCCCCCCGCCTGTGCTGGTCGCCGCGTGCTTGCTCAACAGGCAAAATCGTAGTCCTGCGCGGTGTGACGGACACGGTCTGCGGGCGGCAGGCTGTGCGGCGATGTGGCGAAAGTGTCGGACGCGGCAACACCCCCTTCCCGAAGGCCACCTGATGGCGGCCGGTGCATCCGAAGGGGGTGTTGCCAGTGGTGTTCGGATCAGGCGGCGGCGGACTCCTCCGCCGGCTCCACAGAGGTTTCTGCGGTGGCTTCTGCGGCCTTTTCGGCAGCTTCCGCGGCGGCCTCCGCAGCTTCGGCGGCGGCTTCCTCTGCAGCCTTCGCCTCAGCGGCTGCCTTTGCGGCTGCCGCTTTCGCTGCCGCGGCTTCACGCTTCTGGGCCTGGGTGGCCTTCTTGGTGAACTTCTTGGCTTCCTGGGCGGCGCGCTTCTGCGCGGCATCCGCGACGGCGGCAGCCTTCTTCGCGACGCCGGCAGCCTTCAGGGCGGTGACCTTGGCCTTCACTGCCGCAAGCTTCGCGGCGGCCGCCTGCTTCTTCAACTCCGCCTTGGCCTTCGCCTCGGTGGCCTTCGCGGAGACCGGGTGTGCGGCCGTGGTCGGGGCCGCGTTGGCGACACCGGCACCAGCTCCGGTGAGAACGGCGGCGGTCAGGACGACAGCGCCCAGCTTCTTTGCAATCGACATGCGTAGTGCTCCAATGATGTGTGGCCCGGCAGTGCGGGCGGGGATCCGGCTCGCCGGTTGCCGTCAGCCTAAAGTGGAAGCAGAGCGCTGTTCAATCAGAAGCACCGATGCTTGGCAGAACCTTGGCGAACGTTGAGGCTTCAGCCATCCAGGACCGTCACGCGCCTGTTTGTTGCGAGCGAATCATGCGGCCGCCCGCTGTTCTGCCGGGGCCGGGAAGCGGACATCCGGGCTGGTGTGCTCGGCGTAGACGCCGGCGCCCAGGGCCGGGCCCGCATAGGCGTTGACTAGCTCGGGGGCGCCGGTAACGTTCACGAACAGGTCACGGACCCAGGCGGGTGCGGCCAGGATGCTGAAGTTGGGGTTGGCCACATCGTTGCGGTATTGGCGGGACAGGCGTTTCTTCTTGCCGATACCGAGGAGGTCCACGCGCAGGACAGTGAAGGGGGCGTCTTCGGTGGTGGCGCTGATTCTGATGATCGCCAGGTCGGCGGTGAACGGGCGGTCCTTGGCCGTGTCGCGTACCTTGTGGGTCGGCGCCAGGTTGACGGTCCATTCACGGAACCGGCCGGTGGTGGCTGTCGTGGTCAGGGTGGCGGGGTTAGATGTCGTCGTCAGCAGGGTGGTCATCGAACTCGTCCTCCTCATCGTCATCGGGCAGGGTGGTGCCGGCGGGCAGCTACAAGAATGCCTTGGCCGGGGGATCGGAAGGTCGGAGGCGTGCTCCTCGACGTCGGTTCAAGGGCACATATAGGAGGCTGCTGAAGGATGAGGCCATGCCCTCTAAGATAGTCAGCACCCACTCGGCGGTGATGACGGGGGCATTGCTCATGGGTTAATTCTTTCAGTTCGTCGGTCATGCCATGCGGCCCACGCGCCCGGCGGGCGTGTCGTAACTCACCGGGCAGACCGTGGCCGGCGCTTCTGGAAGGCGACGGCGGGGTAGCCGGAGCCTCCTGCAATGCCGTCGAGTCGGCCCCGGTGCGTCAACTGTTCTGGGAGTTCGGTAGTTGTAATCTGACTTCGAACCGCTCACAACATCATGGGGGAACATTGACTGAGAACATCCCGGCCGTCCCGCCGGTGCCGCCGTATCCCCAGACGCCGCCGTATCCGCCGCAGGGGCAACATGCCCCCTTCGCGGACAACGCGCCGTCCTACGGTGCGCCCCGGGCCTACGCCCCGCCGTACGGCCAGCAGCCTTACCAGCCCTATCCGGCGTACCAGCAGGCACCACCGCCGCTGTATTCACCGGACGGCCAGTGGACCTACGCGTGGGTTTCGAATGCTCCGAAGTCTTCCGGGTACCGGGTGGGGGCTGGCATCACGTCGATCGTGCTGGGGTCCTGGCTGTATATCCAATTCCTTGTCGGGGTTTCCCTGGGACTCGGCGTCCTAGCCTTCCTGTCGCTTGTCGCCGCCGGCGGGACTGTCGTGTCGGGCATTGTCCTGCTGGCCAAGCAGCGGAGCCGGGGGAGAGGAGTGGCCGTCACGGTGCTGAGCTTCGCTGGGCTTGCACTCTTCGTGGGCTTCTTGCACCTTGCCGGCCGAGCCGGCCCCGGCATGTTCTTCTTCAACTTCCTGCTGTCAGTCCCGGTTCTGGTCGTCATGGGCATCGGGTTGTCCCGGGAAACGCGCAGCGCCTGACCGTTCGCACAGGATGGCCCCGTACCGGTGACCGGCACGGGGCCATCTGCGTCGGCATCAGCAACACATTCAGACCCAGTGGATTTTCGTCTGCCTTTCACTACCGCTCGGCAGTTCGGTATGCTGGCCGCCCGGCTCAACGCCGTCGGGAACGACTAGCGGCGCAGCGGGTCGTTAGCCCGTGAAGGTCCGTGTCCTGCGCGCACGACGAAGAACGCGACGGGCAAAAGCACCAGCGGGTTCCAGCCTTTAACTGTCATTGGTCATCCCTCGATCCGGTTGCGGTGTCTTGAGCAGACTCTAACGGTCTTAGTCCGTTAGTGCAGAGCCCGGGCGGTGCCGTCGTAGCCGCCGGCCGGGGGCAACAGGTCGTATATTCCGCCGATGGTCGGCGCGACGTCGACGGTCCGGGCAGCTTCGGAGGACACCGATCCTTTCACCACCAGCGGGTGGCCGCCGGAGACGAAGAACGGAATGGGCTCCGTGGCCGGGTGCCCGTGGTTGCCCGGGATCGGATTGGACGCCACCGACGGGTCGGAAAAGCGCCAGCCCGCGCGGCAGTACGCCACCAGGTCTCCAGCCTCGACGCCCAGCCGGAGGTCCGCCGGCTTGTTAACCGACAGCACGCCCTCATGCGCTTTGACCAACTGTTCGACGGCGGCCAGCCCGGCCGCACGGTCCGGCTCCGGTCCGGTCCAGTAGAGCAGGTCCGCGCCGCCGTTCTGGGCGACCGTAATGTTCGACTGCAGCTCCGGACGGGACTGGAGGATGAGATTGATCGAGATGACGTTGCTCGGGATGGACCAGTCCATGGAGTGGTCGGCCAGCACCATCACCACACTGGAGTCCCATTTGCCGGCGCTCTTGAGGTGGTCGATGAAACGGCCCACCTGCGTGTCCGTGTCCGCCAGGGCAGCCTCACGCGCCGCCCGGAGCGTGGTTCCGGAAAGATCCGAGTGGCCCACACGGTCGATGTCGCCCAGATTGGTGAACACAAAGTCCGGGTCCGGCCCGCTGACCATTGCCAGCAGCGCGTCCATGGTGGCGGCGTCGGGCGCGTGCCCGGTGACGGGCAGCAACGGCTGGGGTTCCCACCGGTAGCTGGCGCGGGCACCGAAGATGCCGTACAGATACTTCTTGCTCAGCACGGAACCGGTGGTGAGCCCAATTTCCTGCAGCCGCTCCAGGAGAGTCGGGAAATGCAGGTCCGTGGACCGGTCCAGGTCGCGGACCACGCCGCCGGCCCGGTCGAAGATCGCGTTGGCCGGCACGCCCGATCGGTCCGGACGCACCCCCGTCATCATCATGACGTGGTTGGGAATAGTCTCCATCACCGGCAGGGAGCGTGCCGTGGGGAAGTTGGTGCCGGCATCGCGCAGCGCAGCCAGCCTCGGCGTCAGGGCGGGCGTGATCTCGTCCGGCCGGCAGCCGTCCACCACCAGCACATAGCTTCGGGTCCGTCCCGCGGCCGGGGCAGCCCAGGCGGTGCCCTGCGCCGCTGATAGGACGACGGCGGCCCCGCCGGCAGCGGCGATTTGCAGGAACTGCCGGCGTCCCGGCGTCGGACGGTTGCTGGCTGAACGGCTCATGAGAGACCTCCCTGGGCCGGCGTGACCTTGCCGGTATTGGATTGAACGTTGAAGGACGTGGACAGGGTCGATCCCGAGCTGGCGGAGGTGCGTTCGGAGAGGACGTACCAGTCCATCCGGACACCGGCCGGCGTCACGTTGAGGACGGAGTAGCCGTGCGAGTCGAAGTCGAGGTACTTCACGTGCGGGTTGGCTGCCTTGATGGCGTTCTCGACGCCGACGGATCCGGTCCGGGGCGGAACGTTGAGGATGTCGTCGAGGTTGTCGCTCGTGACGGAGGTGCAGACCAGTTCTGCAGCCACGGAATCGCCGGTGGCCGGGTAGCTGGCCGGATCCGCGGGGATGTCGCAGGCCCAGCCGGAATGGATGTCGCCGGTGAGGAACACAGTGTCCTTGACGGCGTTGTCCCGGAGGTGGCGGACCACGTGGTTGCGGTCCGCCTCGTAGCCGTCCCACTGGTCCACGTTGTAGGGCACGCCGTTGATGTTCGTCCCGCCCATCAGCTTTTGCACACCGGCCAGCTCTGCCGTGCTCAGGGTCGAGGGGACACGGACGGGCGCAATCATGACAGGATTGCCCACGAGCTTCCACTGCGGGCCCGTGGACTTGAGGTTGCCAAGCAGCCAGTCCATCTGTGCGGCGCCGGTGATAGTGCGGGCGGGGCTGCCGATCGAGGAATCCGCACCGTTGGCGGCCTGCTGGTCACGGTAGGACCGGAGGTCCAGCATGGACAGGCTGGCCAGGGAGCCGAAGTCGAGGCGGCGATAGATTTGGCCGCCCGGCTCGTAGCGGACGGGCATCCACTCGGCATAGGCCTGGTGGGCGGCCGCGAAACGCTCGCTCCAAGCGCCTTCGACGCCCGCGGTGTGGTTTTCGGCGCCGCCCTTCCAGGCATCGTTGGCCGATTCGTGGTCGTCCCAGGTCACGATGAACGGTGCCACGGCGTGCAGGGCCTGGAGGTCCGGGTCGGTTTTGTACTGGGCGTGGCGTCGGCGGTAGTGCTCCAGCTGGGTCATCTCGAACGCCGGTTCGTGCGGGCGGACCACGACGTCGCGGGCCTGGTAGTCGCCGGGCGCGTATTCGTAGATGTAGTCGCCCAGGTGGAGGACGGCGTCGAGATCGCCCCGTGCGGCCAGATGGCGGTAGGAGGAGAAGTAGCCTGCCTGCCAGTTGGCGCAGGACACCACCCCGAATTTCAGCCGGTCCACCGCCGCTCCCGCGGCCGGTGCAGTCCGGGTGCGGCCTGCGGGTGAGATCTCCTCCCCAAGCGTGAACCGGTACCAGTAGCTCGTGGCGGGCAGCAGCCGGCCTGCAACGACCTTGACGGTGTGGTCGCGGGCCGGCCCGGTGGAGGCAGAACCGCGGGCCACCACTGTGGTGAACGCTTCATCGGTGGATATTTCCCATCGGACGGAAACGTCCGGGCCGGCACCGCTGCCGGGTAGTGATTCCGGAGTGGGCGTGACGCGGGTCCACAGCAGCACGCTCCCCGGCAGGGGATCTCCTGAGGCGATTCCATGGCCAAAGAGGCCGGTTTGGGAGGCTGAAAACGCGCTCGCGGAGGTGCTGCTGGCCATGGCTCCGGCCACGGCGGCGACCCCTGCTGAACGCAGTACTTGACGACGAGTAAAGGTTGTCATGCGTTCCAGTATCCGGATGATTCTGTCACCGACCGGCGGTTCATCGGGCAGTTAACCACGCTGTCACCAAGAGTTCTCCGTGGCGCAATGCCCGTTCCCGCAGTCGGAGCGCTATGGACCCGGTCGCCACATTTCGTTCAGTTCTGAAGCGAGGTGCAGTGGATTCGTGACGCCAGACGGCGCAATACTGATCGGTGTCATTTCGGCAGCTTCCCGAACACGATGTATGGCAGACTTTCCCCGGTCACCCACCGAAGAATTCAATTCACCGTCGCGGAGAGCCCATGCTGGATTTGATCCTTGACGTCCTCAGCACAGTGCTGGACGTGCCCCGGTCCGGCTGGCGGCCCACGCCCAAACAACGCGTCAAGCGGGGGATCAGACTCTCGCACCGCCGGAATCTGTCCGCCGAACGCAGACAGTTCGCGCAGATATGGCTGGAATACGGACTGCAGAATCTTGCCGACCTCGGGTTGCAGGCGCGGGAACCCGAGATCAGAACGGCGCTGGCCCGGGTGAAGCCACGACATCCTGCCCGGGGAAGCAACCTGTAGCCAGGGTCATCCGACCACGAGGGCGTAGGCCGCCGCTGACCTCCCGCGCAGGATGTGCCCCCGTCGGGGCTGAACGTCGAGGCGGAGAGCCCGTCAGTGTGCCCGGTGCGGTGTCGCAATGACCCGCCACTACCCGCAGCCAGAGTCGGCTCGTGGGCGTGCTGGTCCGGTGCTTCATCAGGGTCCGGTGATGAAACTCCAGCGAGTGGTCTGAATGGGGTTGCCGCCGACGTCAAGGATACCGCCATACAAACCGTTGGACAGCGTGACGGTGTACTTGGTGTTGGCGGCCAGCGTACCGTTCGGGTTCAGCGTCGCTACTCGTGTAGCGGCGTCGTAGGAGAACGCCTCAACCGGGATCATGGCGTTCGTGGTGGCGTTGTGCAAGTCAAAGTGGTTGCCGAAGCTGGTGCCGGTGACGGCTTCGCTGAAGGTTGCCGTGATATTCGCAGTCCGACTGACCCCTGTGGCGTTCGCGGCGGGGCTGCGGGAGACCACCGTTGGGATCGGACCGGTGGTGAAGTACCAGTTGGTCGTGGCAAGCGGTTCCTTCTCCGAGGGGTTGTTCGTTAGCGGGTTGTTCGCCATGTCCCGGATGGCCGTGGCGCCGCCGGTAAGGGCCGCAGTGTAGGTAGTGTCCGCGGCCAGGGCTGCCGTTGGGTTCAGGGTGGCGACCCTCGTGGTGGCGTTGTAAGTCACTGTCGCCGGAACCGCAGTTCCGGCCGGGTTCTTCACCGTGAATGTCGTCGCACTGACGCCGGACACGGCTTCACTGAATGTCGCTGTCACGTTTGCCGTCTGGCTCACGCCGGTGGCGAACCAGGCTGGACTGCGGTTCGTCACGGTCGGCGCGGGCCCGGTGGTGAGGGTCCATTTAGTGGTGGCCAGCGGGTTGTTTGACGCATCCCGGATGGCGGTACCGGAGCCGGTGAGGGTAGCGGTGTACTTCGTATCCGGGGCCAGCGTCGTCGTCGGGTTCAGTGTGGCGACCCGGATGGTCGCGTTGTAGGTCACGGTTGCGGGGATTACCGTTCCGGCCGGGTTCTTGAGAGTGAACGTAGACGCGCTTACGCCGGAAACGACTTCGCTGAACGCCGCCGTGATGTCTCCGGTCTGGCTCACATTCGTAGCTGATGCTGCGGGTGTCCGGCCCGTCACTGACGGTGCCGCTGTATCGGCCGCTCCGGGAGAGTAAGTCTGGACTCCGCATGCCGTAGGGGCGAAAATGCGGTGCTGGGCGATGGCGAGGTTGCCGCCGAACGCAGGCGGACACGGTATCTCCGTCCCGCTCCGGACGCGGCCCGTGATTTCGTCCAGGGCCATGAGCTGTCCCGGGGTGCCGGTATCGACGCCGGCGAGGATCCACACCAGCCCGTTGGCGATGATAGGGGCCGAGGACACGACCTCATAGCCGTAGTTTTGGTCCTTCATGCCCAGCCGGTGTGTCCACTGAACCGCCCCGGTCTCCAGGTCTACTGCGGTGATGACATCTGGCTCACCGCCGGTGACGGGCGCGGACGCAGAGTTGCCGTACGTGGTGAAGATTCCGGTGCGACCATCAAAGGCGATGGCCTTCTTGCTGTTGGGCAGCGTACGGATGTATTTGCCCGTTGCGGCGTCCAGCACCAGGGTCCGCTCCGTGTAGTTAGGGCTGGGGACGTAGAGCCTACCGTTATGCACAGACGTTGCGGCGGTTCCTGCGCCCGGACCGAAGCTGCCTCCCGGTTTTACGTATTTCCAGATCGACTTTCCTGTGGTGGCGGAGAAAGCCTCTACCAAACCTTCTCCGTTGTAAATGACCCGACCCGCTTCGATATGCGAGGGTTCACTGGTTGCGCTAGGGCCTGCTACGAACCGATTAGTACCCGTGGTTGCATCCACAGCGTAGTAACCGC
Organism: Arthrobacter sp. P1_C12_2; assembly: GCF_056406415.1. NCBI lineage: Bacteria > Bacillati > Actinomycetota > Actinomycetes > Micrococcales > Micrococcaceae > Arthrobacter > Arthrobacter sp. P1_C12_2. The sequence goes on from NZ_JBFUAF010000004.1 coordinate 140,374, forward strand.
CCATGACCACTCCGGAGCCGAAAACGGTTCGATATTCGCTCACGTAAGGGCTAGTCCACAACAATGCGCCGGTGTTCAGGTTGAATGCGTCCAGGACCATCTGACTGGTTTCGGGGTTGTCGTGGGCGAGATAGACCCTTGATCCGTCGATCTTTGCCATATGCGCGAAATGGTATTGATGGCGCCACAGCAGCTTCCCGGTGCCTGTTTCGTAGGCCGATAACCACGAGCACTGATACTGCGTGTCCACCACAACCGTCCGGATTCCCGACACGCTGATTGACACCGCACTACTGCCGCCGGAGGACGGGCAAAGCGGCGGCTCGGCGCGCCACGACCGGTTGATCTGGGCAGGAATGGTCTCCGCCAGCTGCGCATTTTGGTTGCCCGCATTAATACCGTCTCCCAGCACCGATGTTCCGCCCGCCGGGTAGGGCAGGTGGCCTGGGACGATCGGCTCCGCCGCCGATGTGGGCCCCGCAGCAAGAGCTCCGCAAAGCACGAGCGCAGCAGTGATACCGATACCCCTTTGGCGTATTTTCATTGCTGCGAGCTCCAATCGGTGCCAGGATTTTTTCGGTAGAGCTCACTCTCATATAGCGTCAATTAATTGTCAAGGATTTCAATGTCGCTATTTGCGTTTGATTGCCTTGCCGGAGGTCTCTGTTGAAGTTCCGGCACAATTTAGCAACTCTTTGATTCGTAGTTATCGGCGGCGAATTACTCGAACCAGCAAGAATGCTACTTGGCTTCACGCAGTTACTACGCGGAATTTATGCGATCACTACGTTGGCGCGATATTCCAAAAATCTGACCCCTGAACAATTGGAGGAAACCGAACCAGAAAATAGAGTCGGTTCGGTGCTGAAGCCTTGAGGGGGCGCCCGCCCGAGTCGGCAAGGGCTGGACGGCGACTATGCACTGAGTGTATAGATTGGGGCGTGAACAACTCTCTTGCCCTTCTGGGGTTGCTGAGCCAGGAACCCAGCTATGGCTATGACCTGAAGCATTCATATGACCGCTATTTCGGCGCCCAGAAACCATTGGCGTTCGGGCAGGTGTATTCCACGCTGGCCCGGATGTTCCGTGACGAGCTGATCATCGCTTTGGGTGAAGAGAGCGGCGGCGGCCCGGACCGCAAGAAGTATGAGGCCACGGTTGCCGGCAGGGACAAGGTGCGGCAGTGGCTCTTCACCCCCGATGTGCCCTCCGAGTCCCTGCAGAGCGAGCTGTTCGCCAAGACCGTTGTGGCATTGCTGCTCGACGACGACGCCGACCGGTTGTTGGACGCGCAGCGCGCCGAGCATATGGCCCGGATGCGCGAGCTGACACGCCTCAAGCGCGACGCCGATCTGCTGCAGGTGCTGATGTGCGACCACGGCCTCTTCCACATCGAGGCGGACCTGCGCTGGATGGAGCTGACCAGCGCCCGGCTGAACCAACTGAAAAAGGAACTCCAGAGCGCATGAGCACGATCGACACTACTGCACCCATCCTCAGCGCCCGCGGCGTGCTTCACTCGTTCGGGCAGACCGAGGCGTTGCGCGGTATCGACGTCGACGTCCATGCCGGTGAAGTGCTCGCCGTCATGGGGCCGTCGGGATCGGGCAAGTCCACCCTGCTGCACTGCCTTGCCGGCATCCTTGCACCGGACGGCGGCACAGTGGCCTATGCGCCCGGGGGTCAGGATCCCGTCCACATCAGCGGATTGAGTGAGGCTGAACGGTCCCGGCTGCGGCTGACCGATTTCGGCTTCGTTTTCCAATTTGGCCAGTTGCTGCCCGAACTCACGGCGCTGGACAATGTGAGCCTTCCCTTGCTGCTGGGCGGGACCAAACGGGCAGAAGCCCGCCGGCGCTCGCAGGAATTCCTCGAACGGCTCGGCCTGGACGGATTTACTGCCAAGCTGCCGGGGGAGCTCTCCGGGGGCCAGGCCCAGCGCGTGGCCATCGCCCGTGCCCTGGTGACCTCTCCCGCGGTGTTGTTCGCCGATGAACCCACCGGGTCCCTGGATTCCCTGGCAGCCGAGAACGTCCTGACGCTGATGCTGGACCTGGTCCGGGAAGCGGGCACCACCGTGGTGATGATCACCCACGACGCGCGGACCGCAGCCTACGCCGACCGGGAAGTGATCGTGCGTGACGGAAGCGTCGCTGCAGGCCACCGGGTGCTGGCATGAAACCGGCGGTCCTGAAAATCGCGCTGCTGGGCAGCAGGTCCTCGTGGGGCCGGATGGCCGGCATAGGTGGCGGAGTGGCGCTCGGCGTGTGCCTGGTGCTCTTGCTGTGGAGTGCCGCGAATGGTCTGGCCCAGCGCGACGCGCGGGGCGCCTGGCTCCGCGAGATGGGCCAATCCTCAGTCACCGTTCCACTGGCAGCCGACGGACTCACCGCCAACGGACGTCCGGAACCGATACCCCTGGCACCGGACAAGATTCTGCTGGGATTCCCGGTGGACATCTTCCGCGACCAGCTCATCAGTCACCGCGACATCGCCGCGCTCCCAACAACCACCGTGAAGATTCCGGGCATCGGGGCCGCGCCGGCTCCGGGACAGTACTACGCCTCGCCCGCCCTGCAGCGACTGATCGAATCGACGCCGGCTGAGGAGCTGGGGAACCGGTACGGCCAGTTCGCGGGCGTCATCGATGACTCGGCCCTGCCGGGGCCCGACGCGTTGGTGGTCATCACCGGCGTCACTGAGGCCCAGCTCCGCCAAGGCCCGGCGGCAATGCTCGTCACGGAGTTCACCACCAATCCTTACGGTGAGAGCGCCAGTTTGTACCGCACGGCTCTGCTGGTCGGCGGAATCGCGGTACTCTTCCCGGTGCTGCTGTTGGTCAGCATTGCGACCGGACTGGGCTCGGCCCAGCGCCGGGAACGCTTTGCCACCCTGCGCCTGATTGGCGCGTCGCCGCGGCTGGTCGCCGGAATGGCGGCCGTCGAGACAGCCGTCCCTAGCTTGGCCGGGGCCCTGTTCGGCGTCATCCTGGCTGGCCTCTTCAAGCCGGCCGCAGCTGAAATACCCGTCAACGGCGGGAGGATGTTCCTCGCAGATTTCACCTTCGAGGCGGAATTCGCCGTGATTGTCATCCTGCTGGTCGTCGCTGCTTCCGCACTAGTGGCAGCACGCCGCACCGCCAGGACCGGCGTCAGCCCGCTGGGAGTCACCCGGGCCATGCCCGAGAAAACCCCCACCTTGTGGCGGGCCGTCCCTTTGCTGGCCGGACTGACCTGCATGGCCACCGGAACCGCACTGACCAAGATCGATGCCGATGGCAACCCGTGGACTTCTCCGCTGCTGATCGGCGGATTCGCGCTGACCTCGGTCGGCATCGTGACCATTGGTCCGTGGCTGACCCGGATGGTCAGCACCATCGGCCTGCACCGGGCGCGCAGCGCCGCATCCGTCATTGCCGCCAGTCGCATCCGCCGAACGCCCGTGGCTGTTTTCCGTTCAGTGTCCGGGCTCGTCATTGCCGTGTTCATGGTCTCCGTCTTCGCCGGAGGCATCAGCGCCATCGGATCGGTGGAGACACCCGAGGCACGTCCCGGACTGCTGCTGCCCACCAGCGTCTACGCTTTGGTGGCGCCGGCCTACACCACTGGCCAGGTCTCGGCCGTTGCCCGTAGCACCAAGGAACTTGCTGGAATCCGCGACACCACCATCGGATACGCCAAAACCTCACTTGGACAGGGGGACACCATGGACATCTATGTGGCTGTCCCCGATGCGCCGTCGCTCGGCTTCGAAGAGCGTAGGACCGAAAAAATCGTGTCCTTCGACGCGACATTCTTGAATGCCTGGACCTCCACGCCGGCCCCGCTCACGGCCGCACCGGTCAGCAGCCTGGAAGGACTGGTTCCGGTCGTGATGGTGGTCAGTACCGATGGGACGCCTGAGGCGATCGACCGGGCGCGCACTGCCCTGAACACATCCGGGGTGACTGCCACGCCTGCCACCTCCCGTGCGGACCTCGCGACGATGAGCAACACGCGACTGATTCAGGGATTGGCCGCACTTGCTTACATTGGCGTTTTCGTGGCTGTCGTCATCGCCGGAATCTCGCTGGCCGTGTCCACCGCAGGCGCGATTCTTGACCGCAAACGCGTGCTGGGCCTGATGCGGCTGATGGGCATGCCCGTGTCCGTCCTGCGTAAGGTCATCGTTCAGGAGGCCGCTGTCCCGCTCCTTGCAGTTCTGCTGTTGTCCGCCGGGCTCGGGTTCTTCGCCGCCTGGCTCATGATCACTTCATTCGGTGGCGGCAGGACCGTCACCTGGCCGAGCACCGAATACTATGCCGCGCTCTCTCTCAGTCTCCTGCTCGCCCTAGCCGCCGTAGCGGCCACATTCGGTCTCATCCGCCCCAACACGGGGATAACGGCCACTCGATTCGAGTGACACCCTTACCTGCTTTGAACTCTCCCCGGTTCAGCCTTCGCAGTCCGTGCAGTAGACATGGGTGCCAGCCTGCCGGGCGATCTGGGAGCGGTGCCGGACCAGGAAACAGGAGCTGCAGGTGAACTCGTCGTCGGCCTGCGGGATGACTTGGACAGTCAGCTCTTCGGCGATGAACTCGCCGCCGGGGACTCCGGCCCCGTCCAGCCCGTCGGCCTCGTCGAGTTCCTGAACGACGCTGCGGGCGTCCGGTGCGTTAGCGGACTGCAGTGCCTCCAGGGAGTTGTCCTGGGTTTCCTTGACGTCCGAGCGGACCTCGTCGTAGTCGGTTGCCACTTGGCTTGTTTCTCATTTCTCGAGTGTTGACTAGGCTAAGTGCAACGTACGGCACCCCGCGGTTGTTCCGCCGTCGTGGACAGAGTCAACGCCATGCGGCGTTGGCCGCTCACGCCATGGGCGCGGTGCAGGGCGTCGCCGCAGTTCGGGCCTAGGATCAACGGCATGAAGCAGGGACGAATCGACGCCGCTGACGGTAAGAACTCGCTCAGCGTTGATGCAGGGATACTCGAGAGCGTCTGGCGCCCGGGTTCCCTTGTGGACGCCGACGACGCCAGGGACGCCATGCTTGCTGTCGACCGGATCAGTGGCGGGGCGCCGATGCCGATGCTCTCTGAGATGACCGACGTCGTGTTCAGCGCGGCGGCCAGATACCAGTTCGCACAGAGCACGGGCGTGGTGGCTATCGCGGTCCTCGGATCCAGCACAGTTGACCGGGTCATCGCGTCCGCCACGAGCCGGGAGACCAAATACCCGCACGAGTTCTTCACATCCAGGACCGCCGCAATCGCATGGCTGAAACAAATCATTAAGGGCAGCGATTAGGAAGGGCCACAGGGCATGGCATCGCAATGAAATTCGCCCTCCACCCGAGACAGACCGGTCTTTCCGGATGTAAAGTGTCTTCACGGTCTTCCGCCCCACTTGCTCCAAGAACGTATGCGGGGCTCAAGGGACCGTGGCCGGTTCCGGGCTCTGCCGGAACGGGAACAAAGGAATAGCCAATGTCCATTGAGTTGTCGTCCCGTGCGGATCCCTCACACGGACACCTGCCCGCGGATCCGTGGGTCAGCGAGCCGGAGGTCAGTTGGGCGCGGGGGGTACGCCTGCAGGCCGCCGAGATCATCGCCGAAGTGCTGTCTGATTCCACGCTGGGACAGACCCGTGCCCGGGAGCAGCTTTATCGTTTGCTGAATGCCAACCCGGGCCGACCTGAAGTTGCGCTGGCGGCACACCTGATCGCTCTCCGGGAGGAAGCTGCCCGGGGCCGCCGACCCGACCTGACACTCGTCCAGGGGGACGCGGCGCCGGAAACGCCCGCACAGCCCTCGAAACCAGGCGCCGGACGGCCGCCCGGGCACCGCCCAGGTGCCCGCCAACCCCTCCTGCATCACCGCCCCACTGAACGCGTGCGCTATGGCCGCGCGGACGGAGGCGGGCCCGGCGGCCTCTCCGGGGACGGAAATAGCGAATCCATTCAAGGGACCGTGTGACGATTGGCTCGCATTTTCATCACCGGCTCGACCGACGGACTCGGCCTGGCCGCCGCCCGGACGCTGTTGAACCAAGGCCACGAGGTTCTGCTGCACGCCCGCACCAGGGCACGCGTGGCCGCCCTCGATGACCTTGCTCCTCAGGCGGCCGGCGTCGTCGTTGGTGACCTCGGCAGCGCCGCCGAAACCCGGGACCTCGCCGAACAGGTTAACGCGCTGGGGCGGATGGACGCCGTCATCCATAACGCCGGCGTCTACCTCGCGCCGGGGCGCGTCGCGACTGCGGAGGGTCACTCCCGCACCCTGGCCGTCAACGTTCTTGCTCCCTATATCCTCACTGGGCTGATCGAACGGCCCGGCCGGCTGATCTACGTCAGCAGCGGCATGCACCATGGGGCCGGCGGCAACCTCCAGGACATCGATTGGACCGGACGGCGCTGGAATGCCAGCGCCGCCTACTCCGAGAGCAAGCTCCACGTTTCCGCGCTCTCCGCCTCGATCGCCCGGCACTGGCCCGACGTGCTCAGCAACTCCGTTGACCCCGGCTGGGTTCCCACCAGGATGGGCGGCGCCGGCGCCCCGGATGACCTGGCCATGGGCCATGACACCCAGAGCTGGCTTGCCGTCAGCAACGACCCGGACGCCCTGGCTTCAGGAAAGTACTGGCACCACCGCCGGCAGCGGCGACCTGACCCGAAAGTCCTCGACACGGACTTTCAGGACAGGCTCACCGAGAAACTCGCCGAACTCACGGGCCTAATACTTTTCTGAACTGCAGAACGAACAAGCTGGCTGTCTGCCGCTTACTGCCGGCCGCACGTCCGGCACGCGTGAGGCTCAGGGTTCCCGTCGATTCGCGGCAGCCCGGCTCCGCGGCAGCAGGAATCCGACCGCGACAAGCCAGAGAAGTCCGCCGAACCGCCCGATGGGCAGCAGGAACTGGAGCGGCTCGATCACCATGGAGAGAAAGCTCAGCTCGGACAGGGCGGCGATCACGAGGCCGGACCAGGCCAGCCAGCGCGGCACGAAGCGCAGGATGAGGGCCGGGACGGCGATTCCGGCGACGAGGAGCCCCAAGCCGACGACATAGGCGACGCCGCCGGTGATGAACGCGAGAAACGACAGTGCGTGGGTCAGCGTCACGTCGGTGGTGACTTCCGGGCGGCTCAGGACCCACCCCACGGCGGCCGAGAGCATGAGGAACACCGAGGCGGTGATGCCGCCAAAGAATCCGATAGCGGGCCCGGGGACGCGCACGCCAAGCCGGAGCTGCCGGGCGTAAACGGTGGCCGCAAAGATCCCCAGCGGTACGGCTGAACCGAATTGGAACAAGCTGGCGAGCCGCACGGCGTCGGGGTTCCCGTGAAAATATGCCGCGACCTGGGGTGCGGCGGAGAACGGCGAGACGTACGTCTGGCCGCCGGTGAGGATCGCGCTGCTGAGCAGGGCGCCGATCGTGAGGCCCAGACTCACGGCCGCCAGGATGCCCGGGTTGGGGCCGCCGGATCGCGTCGTTGGAGCGGTGTGGTGGGAGGACAGGTCAGTCATGATCGCTTCTTTCCGATAATTACGTCACACCTAAAATGATTCATCTCTTGAATGATTCTGTCAATAGCGTAATATTGGGGCATGGACTCACCGGATCCCTCGCGGTCGAAGCGAACCGTTTTCCTGCTGTCCCAACTCGGGGCGCTGGCATCGGCCCGCTTCGCCGAGCGCACACGCGAGCTCGGCCTGACCCCCAGCGACGCGGGCGTCCTCCGCCTGCTGGGCCGCAGCCCCGGTCTCAGCCAGCGTTCCCTGGCCGACCGCCTGGGGGCGGTGCCGAGCCGAGTTGTTCCACTCATCGACTCGCTGGAAACGCGAGGCCTGGTGGCGCGCGAGCGCAGCAGCGCCGACCGGCGGAACTACGAGCTCCGGCTGACGGTGGAGGGCACGAAGGTGCTGGGGACACTGCGGGGAATCGCCGAACGGCATGAAGCGGAACTCCTGGCTCCACTCACAAGCGAACAGTCTGCGCAGCTGGGGAGCCTGCTGGCCACCTTGGCCAGCGCCCACGCCCTCGACACCGACCTGCACCGGGACACGAGCCCGGAATAATCCCGGCGTGATTGCCAGTTTTTCGAGGGAAAAGCAGTCCTTTTCAGCCGGCGCGCACTGTGGGATCATCCCGGTATGGGCGAAAATACTGAACCGCGGGCGACCTTGCCCTCCAGCCCCGAGCGACTGAAGGGCACGCATCACCGCGACGTTGATGGCTATGGAAATCCGATCACGCAACAGCTGCGCATTATCGGTCAGCGGCGCCGCGAAGCCGAAGAAAAGCTCGACCGGCACCTTCAGGACGTACGCAAGAACCACTGAGCGCGGCATGGGCGACGGAAAGGCAGGCGCCCTTTGGGTGCCTGCCTTTCCTTTGCGCGTCCGGAACTATTTGGCGGCCACGAGGTGCGGCGACGCCTCCTCAGGCGCAGCCACGGGCTCCGCCGGGACTTCTGCCTTGTGCTCCTTGAGGAAGTAGACGAGAGCGGCGGCGATTGTTGATGCCGCGGCGAGGGCGAAGAGCCCGGATATGACGCTGCCGGTCTGCTCCTTGATTATCCCGAATCCAAACGGGGCCACGAAGCCACCCAGGTTGCCCAGGGAGTTGATGATGGCGATGGCGGGCGCGAGGATGATGGGGTGCAGGCCCGCTTGGGGGATGGTCCAGAACAACGGTGACGCGCTCTTGAATCCCATGGCGGCGATGGCCAGGAACACGAGGGCCAGTACAGGGGTGGCTACGGCGGCTGCCAGGGTGCCGACGGCGGCGACCAGGAGCGCAACCACGAGCAGGGGCCGCTTGGATTTGGCGTTGTCCTGCCACTTGGCGGCGAAGTACATGGCGATCACGGCGCAGACCCAGGGGATGGCGGAGAGGAACCCGACGCTCAGGTCCGTGGTCCCGGGGATCTGCTTGACGATGCTGGGCAGCCAGAAGGTGTTGGCGTAGATGGAGAGCTGCACCGAGAAGTAGATGCCGCAGAGAAGGAGAATCTGCGGGTTCAGGAGCATCTTCCAGCGGTTGATCTTCCCGTTCGTGGCGGTGGCGTGCTGGGCGTCCTCCGCCGCAATCGCTGCGGTGAGGGCCAACTTTTCGCCCGTGGTCAGCCATTTGGCGTCCTCGATTTTGGCGTCAAGGACGAAGAACACGGCGACGCCGACGACCACGGAGAGCAAACCTTCGAAGCCGAAGAGCCACTGCCAGCCGCGGAGCCCGAGGACGTCGTGGAGGCTGAGCAGCATTCCGGCGATCGGGCCGGAGAGCGCGGCGGCAACCGAGGAGCCGGCGATGAAGATCGCTGTTGCCTTGCCCCGCTGCCCCGCTGGCACCCAGCGGGCGAAGTAGAAGATGACGGCAGGGAAGAACCCGGCTTCCGCGGCGCCCAGCAGGAACCGCAGGGCATAGAACATTGTCTCGTTCTGCACGAACACCATCAGGAAGGAGACGATGCCCCAGCTGACCATGATCCGGGCCAGCCAGACCTTGGCGCCGTACTTCTCCATCATCACGTTGCTGGGCAGTTCGAAGATTGCGTACGCGATGAAGAACAGCCCGGCCCCGAACCCATACGCGGCAGCGCCGATGCCGACATCCGCCTGCAGATGCTCCTGGGCGTAGCCGATGTTGGACCGGTTGAGCTGGTTGCACACCAACATGACGAGCATGATGGGCAGTACCCGCTTGAAGAACTTTTTCGTGGCAAAGACCACGTCCGTGACAGCGTTGTCTACAGACTGCATGGAGATTTCCTTTGAATTGGCGAAGCTGGCTGGCCGGGCGGGCAATTGAATGTGGCCCTCGCCACAGCGATTCTTCACTTTATTCGGCGGCGGTAATGCCCGTCCAACACATAATTTGCATCGCTGGATACCTTGAGGGACTGGACCTCCGTTGGAGGCCAGAGCCCAGAGGACAGAGCCAAGACATCAGCCGTTGTCCGGTGCGGCGGCGCGCAGCCGGCGTCGGGAGTTTGCCAAGTGGCTCCGCATTGCCGCCGCCGACGACGGTCCGTCGCCCTCCGCGATGGCGGAGACGATTGATTGGTGTTCCTGCACCACCTGATCGAAATGGTCGCGCGCATAGTGCTCGCCGCTGCCCACGAGCCTGGCGCGGGGCATCGCGATCATGGTCTGCCCCAGGGATGCGAGGCAGTCGGAGTAGAAGGGGTTTCCGGAGGCTGCGGCAATGGCCCGGTGGAACTCGTAGTCGGCTTTCATGGCGTGTGCCGGGTGCGCGGCGCTGTCCATGAAGTCTTCAAAAGCCTTCTGCACAGCCTTCAGCTGTCGGTCCGTATGATTCCGGGCGGCGAGGGCGGCGGCCTCGGACTCCACCGCGATGCGGAACTCCAGCTGCCACAGGCGGTCCTCCAGGCTGGCCACGGGGCGGTTCCCGGCAGACTGCTGCTGCCCGTCCGGAGGCGGGGTCAGCGCAAAGCTGCCCCGCCCACGTTCGGTTTCCACCAGACCCTCCGCCTGCAGCCGGGTCAGGGCGGAGCGGACCACGGTCCGGCTGACGCCGAATTCGCTGATCAAGGTGTTTTCGCTGGGCAGCTTCGCACCCGGCTGAATGACGCCGTCGACGATGCGGCGGCGAAGATCGCTGGCGAGGTCCGCGGTCAGGTTCCGGCTCATGGCTTCAAGGTTACTTGCCGAATTCCACAGACTCGGCGGTCCAGGCCCGTGCCTGCTCGCTGAGGGAGATGCCGAGCCCTGGGCGGTCCGGGACCAGCATGCGGCCGTTCTTGGTCTCGAGGCGCTCGTTGAAGAGCGGATCGAGCCAGTCGAAGTGCTCCACCCATGGTTCGCGCGGGTAGGCGGCGGCGAGGTGGAGGTGGATTTCCATGGCGAAGTGCGGGGCAAGTCCGAGGCCGCGCTCGTCGGCCAGGGCGGCGAGGCGCAGGAACTGGGTGATGCCTCCGACGCGCGGCGCATCGGGCTGGATGATGTCACAGCCGTTGGCGTTGATCAGTCCCTTGTGCTCCGCGACCGAGGCCAGCATTTCGCCCGTCGCGATGGGGGTGTCCAGGGCGCGGGCGAGGTCCGCGTGGCCTTCGAAGTCGTAGGCGTCGAGCGGTTCCTCGATCCAGACGAGGTTGAATTCCTCCAGCCGGCGGCCCATCCGCAGGGCGGTGGCGCGGTCCCACTGCTGGTTGGCGTCGACCATCAGGGGAACGTCCCAGCCGATGTGCTCGCGGATGCCGGCGACGCGACGCAGGTCCTCGGCGGTGTCCGGCAGGCCGACCTTGATCTTGATGCCGCCGATGCCTTCGTCCAGGAGGACGGTCGCGCGGGCCTTGACCTCGTCCAGGGAGGCGTTCAGGAATCCGCCCGAGGTGTTGTACGTCTGGACGGAGTCCCTGTAGGAGCCCAGGAACTTGGCCAGCGGGAGGCCGGCACGCTTGGCCTTGAGGTCGTAGAGCGCGATGTCGATGGCGGCCAGCGCCTGGGTGGCCACTCCGGAGCGGCCGACTGAGGCGCCGGCCCACAGCAGCTTGGTGTAGAGCTTGCCGATGTCGTTGGGGTCCTCGCCGATGATGCCTTCGGCGACTTCCTTGGCGTGCGCGTACTGGGCCGGGCCGCCGGCGCGCTTGGAGTAGCTGAAGCCGATTCCGCTGTGTCCCTGCTCGGTGGTGATTTCGGCGAAAAGGAAAACGACCTCGGTCATGGGCTTCTGGCGTCCGGTGAACACTTTCGCGTCGCTGATCGGAACGGCGAGTGGAAGCCTGGCCGTAGACAGCTTTACGTGGCGGATGAGATCAACGCTGGTCATGGGTCTCCCTGAAGTTCCTGCGAGGCAACTCCGCCCCGCTCAACTTAGGTTACAAGTTACTTACTTGTATAACAAGTGTCTGCATCGCGGTTCGCCGCAATCAGCCAAGCAGCCAGGCGATGACCAGCAAGGAGCCGGCGCAGAGCAGGGTGGTGCACAGGATGACGTCCCGGGCCACGATCACGCCACGGCGGTATGGGGACGCGAAGAGGAAAACATTCTGGGCTGTGGGCAGCGCCCCCATGATGACGATAGCCAGCAGATGCTGCCCCTCGAGGCCGAAGACGAAGCGGCCCAGGGCCCAGACGATCACGGGCATGCCGGCGATTTTCAGGAAGGTGGCGACGAGCGATTCTGTGCGCCCGTCGCCCTTTTGTAGCGGGGCTTTGCCTGCCAGGGACAGTCCGAAGGCCAGCAGGACCATGGGGACGGCGCCGCCGGCGAGCATGTCGATGGGTTTCAGCAGCAGCTCTGGAACATTCAAGTCGGTCACTGCGATGGCTGCGCCCAGGCCGGAGGCGATGATCATGGGGTTGGCGAACGGCTGGAGCAGCAGTTTTTGCCAGGAGATCTTGGATCCTGAGGCGAGGCCCAGCACGGTCAAATAGACCGGTGCCAGGACGAGGATCTGCGCCAACAGGACGGGGGCCACGTGCTGGGCCGTTCCCACGGCGTAGAGGGAGACGGGGATCCCGATGTTGTTGGCGTTCGCGTAGCTGCTGGCCATCGCGCCCACGGCTGTCTCGGCCACCGGCCGGCGGAAGAACAGGAAACTCAGCAGCGAATAGAGCAGCCCCACTGCCGCCGCGGAGAGCAGCGCCAGCGGGGCATCAGTTCCGAGCGCGGCCCGGATATCGCTTCCGGCCACCACCGTGAACAGCAGTGCCGGGTTGGTGACGTAATAGGCGGTGCGGGTCAGGGCGCCCTGGACTTCCGGTCCGAGGATCCGCAGCCGGGCCGCGAGATATCCGACGGCGATGACGGAGGCGACAATCAGTATGCCGGTGAGAACGCCGCCCAAGTGTGGTCCTTCGTGTCATGTGCCCGCCGCCAGGGGAGCCGGCGGCGGGAGTCCGCACGGCCGTCTCCTCGTTGCGCCAGGGGAGCCGGCCGTGCGGAAGCTGCTAGCGAACAATCACTATCGAACAACCCCTAGCGAACGAGGCAGGGCCGCTTGGGGTCAAAGGACCAGCCGTCAACGTAGTACTGCATGCCGATGCTGTCGTCGCGGGCGTCGAGGCCGTGTTCCAGATACAGCTGGTGTGCCTTGTCCAGGGCGGCGCGGTCCAGCTCGATTCCGAGGCCGGGCGCGTCCGGAACCTTGATCGCACCGTCCTTGATCTGCAGCGGGTCCTTGGTGAGTCCCTGGCCGTCCTGCCAGATCCAGTGCGTGTCCAGCGCCGTGATCTTGCCCGGGGCCGCTGCCCCGGTGTGGGTGAACATGGCGAGCGAGATGTCGAAGTGGTTGTTCGAGTGCGATCCCCAGGTCAGGCCGAATTCGGCGCACATCTGCGCCACCCGGACGGAGCCGTGCATGGTCCAGAAATGCGGGTCCGCCAAAGGAATGTCGACGGCGTTGCTGCGGATGGCATGGGACATTTCGCGCCAGTCCGTGGCGATCATGTTCGTGGCGGTCTTCAGCCCGGTGGCACGGCGGAATTCTGCCATCACCTCGCGTCCGGAGAAGCGGCCTTCCGCGCCGCAGGGGTCTTCGGCATAGGCCACAACGCCCTGCATGCGTTTGCCCAGGCGGATGGCTTCGTCCAGGAGCCAGGCGCCGTTGGGATCCAGGGTGATCCGGGCCCCCGGGAATCGCTTGGCCAGGGCGGTCACCACGTCCACCTCGGCGTCGCCGGAGAGCACGCCGCCCTTAAGCTTGAAGTCGCTGAATCCGTACCGATCCTGGGCCGCTTCGGCCAGCGCAACCACGGCTTCGGGCGTCATGGCTTCCTGCCGGCGGAGCTTTTCCCACCGGTCCGCCGGTGCGTCCTCCACCAGGTAGGGCAAGTCCGTCCGGCCGGGGTCGCCGATGAAGAACAGATAGCCGAGCATGGGCACCGAGCTGCGCTGCTGGCCGTCGCCGAGCAATTCCGCGACCGGAACTCCGAGGAACTGTCCGTGCAGGTCAAGGAGGGCGGATTCGACGGCGGTGACGGCATGGACGGTGGTGCGCAGGTCAAAGGTCTGCAGGCCGCGGCCGCCGGCGTCACGATCGGCGAACTTCGCCGCGACGTCGCGGAGCAGGGAGCGGTAGCGGGCCACCGGCTGGCCGGCCAGGAAAGTGCCGGCCTCCTCGATGGTGGCGCGGATCTTTTCCCCGCCCGGCACTTCGCCGAGGCCGGTGCGGCCGTCCGAATCGGTGATGATCACGATGTTGCGGGTGAAGAACGGGCCGTGGGCGCCGCTGAGGTTCATCAGCATGCTGTCGTGCCCGGCGACCGGGACTACGTCAACGTGGGCAATGGTGGGCTGCGTGCTCACGCGTTGACCTCTGCTTTCTCTGTTGTTGCCTCTGCTGCTGCGGCGGCTTGAACGACGCCGTCGATCCGGCGGTTCAGCCGCCAGGGGTTCGGATCCTGCAGCGGTACCGGGAGCAGTTCCTGGGGCAGGTTCTGGTAGGCGACGGGCCGCAGGAACCGGTTGATCGCCAACGTGCCCACGGAGGTGGTCCGAGTGTCCGATGTGGCGGGGAACGGGCCGCCATGCACCATGGCGTGGCCTACTTCGACGCCGGTCGGCCAGCCGTTGACAATAATCCGACCGACTTTCTGCTCCAGTACGGGGATGAGCGGTGCCGCCGCCAGGTAGTCCGCCTCGGTCAGTTGCAGGGATGCCGTGAGCTGGCCTTCGAGCCGGTTGGCGACGTCAAGGAGTTCCTCGGTGGTGGAGTAACGGATCACCAGGCTGGCGGCGCCGAAGATTTCCTGGTGGAGCACGGCGTTGGACACGAACTCTGCGACGCTGGTGCCGAAGATGGCGGGAGCCGGGGCGTTCCTCGTCGCCCCTTCGGTGCCTTGCCCGACGACGCTGACGTTGTTGGCGCCGCCGAGCGCCGCTGCTCCAGAGTTCCAGGAGGCGGCAATGCCTTCGGTCAGCATGGTCTGGCCGGCACACGCGGAAACGGCGCGGCCGACGGCGGCGGCCAGTTTGTCGCCTGCCTCACCGGCGGGGGCGAACAGCAGGCCGGGGGAGGTGCAGAGCTGCCCGGAGCTTCCGGTGACGGCGGTGACGTACTGCTGGGCCAGGGCGTCGATTTCTTCGGCGTTGCCGACAATGGCGCCGGGGAAGACGAAGACCGGGTTGAGCGAAGACATTTCCGCATAGACCGGAATGGGCTCCGGCCGGGCGGCTGCGGTGCGCATCAGAGCGATGCCGGCGGACTGCGAACCCGTGAAGCCGACTGCCTTGATGGCCGGATCGGCGACGAGGGCCTGGCCGATGCTGCTGCCCGGACCGTAGATCAGCGAGAACACGCCGGGGTGCAGCCCCGTGTCGCGGACAGCCTTGGCGATGGCCTGGCCGACGAGTTCACCGGTGCCCGGGTGCGCATTGTGGGCCTTGAAGACCACGGGGCAGCCGGCGGCGAGGGCGGAGGCGGTGTCACCGCCAGCCGTCGAGAAGGCCAGCGGGAAGTTACTGGCACCAAAAACGGCGACGGGACCCAACGGGATCTGCCGCTGGCGGATGTCCGCACGCGGCAGGGGAGCACGGTCCGGCAACGCCGGATCGATCCGGACGCCGCGGAAGTCACCCTGGCGGACGACGCCGGCGAAGAGCCGGAGCTGGCCGGTGGTGCGCGCCCGCTCGCCCTGGAGCCTCGCGGCCGGCAGCCCGGTCTCGATGCCCGCGCGGGTGACGAGTTCCTCACCGATGGACTCGATGTTCTCGGCAATGGCCTCGAGGAACCGGGCGTGGGTTTCCGGGTCGAGCGTACTGAAGGAGGGGTAGGCCGCCGCGGCCGCTGCGGTGGCGTCCTTCAGCTGCTCCTCGGTGAGCAGCGTGTAGCCGGGCTCGAGCTGGAGATTGGTGGCGGGATTGAAGGCGTAGGCCGTGTTGCCATGGCCGGCGACGGCCTGGCCTGCAATGAGTGAGCGTCCGGTGAGTGTCACGGTGCGTTCTCCTAGGAAACGGTGGCGATGAGAGACTTGAGGTCTGCGAGGTCCTGGGGCGCCAGGTTCTGCAGCGGCGGACGGACTCCGCCGGCGGAGCGGCCGATCGCGTCGAGGCCGCCTTTGACGATCGAGACGGAGTAGCCCTTTACCCGGTCACGGATGTCGAGGTAAGGGATCACGAACTCGTTGAGCTTCTTGTTGACGGCGACCCGGTCTTGATTGCGGACATCCTGGTAGAAGTCCAGGGCAAACTGGGGCACGAAGTTGTACATGGCGCTGGAGTAGGTGCTCATGCCCAGCTGCAGCAGCGGGAGGGCGAACGTCTCGGCGGTGGGGAGGCCGCCGAGGTAGAACAGGCGGTCGCCGAGCTTGGCATAGACGCGGGCGTCGTGTTCGAGATCGCCGACGCCGTCCTTGAAGCCGATCAGGTTCTCGTGGCGGTCCGCCAGGGTGGCAACCGTGGTGTCCTTGTAGATCGCGTTCGCACGGTTGTAGATGATGACGCCGAGGGAGGTGGACCGGCAGATGGCGCTGACGTGTTCGATCAGGCCGCCCTGGTCTGCTTCGGTGAGGTAGGGCGGCAGCAGCAGGATGCCTTCGGCGCCGGCGGCTTCCGCGGCGCGCGCGTTTTCGATGGCCTGGGCGGTGGAGCCGCCGGCGGAGGCCAGAACGGGGACGATGCCGCCGACTTCCTCGACGGCGGCGCGGACAACGCGCTCAGACTCGGCCGGGGTCAGCGAGAAGCCTTCTCCGGTTCCGCCGGCCGCGAAGAGTCCGGCCACCGGAAAGCTGGCCTGCCAGGCGAGGTGCTTGCGGTAGTTCTCTTCGTCGAACTGCAGCTGTGCGTCGAACGAGGTGACGGGGAAGGAGAGCAGGCCGTCCTTCAGGACGTTCGCCAGTTCCTGGGGTGTGTATTTTGCCACGGTGTGGTCCTCCGGGTATGCGCCGAGTCGGCGGGGAAGTGCGGTTCCCCTTCAGACTAGGTTTGGCGCCTCATGCCTGTCCAAGTGCATTATTGAATGCATTGATACCTTCAGTGCATTGCCACGGCCTTAGTCCAGCTGGAAATCCAAGCTGCCGAGAAGCCGCGACAGGGCGGGATTACTCACTTTCCGGCTCCAGATGGCATGGAGCTCCACGGGTTCGCCGTGGCTGCTGGCCAGCGGGAGGAATTCGACCCCTTGGATGCCCAGCACTGTGGCGGACCGGGGCACAAAGGCGACTCCGCGTTTGGCCGCCACCAGCGAGACCATGGTGAGGATCTGGCTTACGGTGTGGACCACGTTGCCGTGCTGCACCGGCAGCGTGCGGATCACGAGGTCGTAGAAGTACCGGGCCTGCAGCGGCGAATGCATGATGAGGGCCTCGTCCTTGAGGTCCTCGTCCCCGACAATGCCGCCGCGGCGGGCCAGTGGGTGACCGGCCGGAACCGCCACCATCATGGATTCGCGGTACAGAAGCCGTGAGTCGAAGACTTCCTTATCGAAGGGCGGGCGTGCCAGCCCCAGATCCAGTTCTCCCGTTTCAAGGGCCTGGATCTGTTCACCGGTCACCAGTTCCTGCAGGTCGACGTCGACGTCGGGGAGAATTGCCGAAATCTCCTCGAGGAGCGGCCCCAGGATACTGAACCCGCTGGCGGCGGTGAAACCGATTCGCAGGAGACCGGAGCGGCCCGACGCGATGCGGCGGGCGGTGACAGGGGCGCGTTCCGCGAGGGCCAATAACCGCCTGGCTTCCTCCAGGAAGGCGGTTCCGGCCGGGGTGAGCTGGACCTTTCGGTTGTCCCGTTCAAGCAGCTCGGCGCCAACGGCCTTCTCCAGCTTTTGGATCTGCCGGCTCAGCGGAGGCTGGGTCATATTCCGGCGTTCCGCCGCGCGGCCGAAGTGAAGCTCTTCTGCCACCGCGATGAATCCGGCCAGCTGGTCAAAAGTGAACATGATGCCTTCCCGGTATCACTCGATGCATATTTGGGCTTAGACATGCATCATAGCGGCTCCCTACACTCGACACAGCGAACCGGCGGTGACGCGGTTCACATGCTTCCGGGGCACTTGGGCCCTGACCATCCATGAGGAGTTTCAATGATGCACTTCCCTTCGCGCCGCACCGTAATTGGAGCGGCATCCGCCGTCACGCTCTTGGCGCTGACGGCTTGCGGCAATGTTGCCGGCGGCAGTAGCGATTCTTCCAAGTATCCGAGCGGGCCCATAAGCCTCACCGTGGGCCAGGCCGCAGGCGGCAGCACCGACTTGATCGCCCGCGCCATCTCCGAGGGTGCGTCCAAGACCCTAGGCGCCCCGATGCCTGTGGTAAACAAGCCGGGCGCGAACGGCGCCCTGGCCACGAAGGAAGTTGCCGGCAAGCCCGCCGACGGCCAGAACCTCCTGCTGGTCACCGCGTCCCTGATCACGATCACCCCGTTGGCGGTCACTGCGGATGAGGCCGTCAACATCGACGACCTGGACATCATCGCCGGCCTGTCCCAGGACGACTACGTGCTGGTGGCCAGCAAGGCCTCCGGCTTCAACAGCATCAAGGACCTGACCGGAGCCGGACGCAATATCACCTTCGGCACCACCGGCGTGGGTACCGGCAGCCAGCTGGCACAGACCGTCCTCTTCAAGCAGGCCGGCGTCAAGGGCACCGATGTTCCGTTCGACAGCGGCAAACCTGCCCTCACCGCGGTCCTCGGCAACCAGGTCGAAGTGTCCACCATCCAGCTCGGCGAAGCCATGCCGCAGATCAAAGCCGGAAAGGTCGCACCGCTGCTCGTCTTCTCGGAGGAGCGGAACTCCTTCCTCCCGGATGTGCCTACGGCCAAGGAATCCGGTTACGACGTTCCCGTGGCGCAGTACCGTGCCGTCGCCGCTCCCAAGGGAACCCCCAAGGACGTGAAGGACAAGCTGCTCGCCGCCATCCAGGAGACCTTCAAGTCCGATTCCTACAAGGAATTCAACAAGAAGAACATGCTGACCCCGAAGGAAATCTCCGGCGAGGAAGTCGTCACCCAGTGGAAGGACTACGCCGCCAAGTACAAGTCGCTGGTGGAGAAGTACGACATCAGCCTCAGCGGAACGAAGTGATCCCAGTGACGGCAACACCTTCAGTGCCCGCCGGAGGGGGAAGCCGCCTGGCCGCCCCCTCCGGCGGGGACGCCCCCGAAGCTCCTGACGACGACCTTCTGGAGGACCTCACGCCGGAGCAACTCGCCGCGCAGTGGGAGGACGAGAAGCCTCCTGCCGCTGGAGCGCTGGCAAATGCGGCATCCTCCTTGGTGGTTCTCGGCGTCGGTACCGGCGCACTGGTCCTGTCGGTTGCGATGGGCCTCGGCACCCCGGCGGCGCCGGAACCTGGGCTGTGGCCGTTCATGATCAGCTGCGTCATGGTGGTCCTGGGACTCTTCCAGTTGATCAGCGGGCGGCACAACCGGGACGCGGAGAAGTTCACCCGGATGTCCTCCGCGCCCCTCACAGGGCTCGTCACCCTCGCCGCCATGGTCGCGCTGATGCCGGCCATCGGTTTTGAACTGCCCGCCCTCGTCCTGTGCGTCATCTGGATGCGCTTCCTCGGCGGCGAAACGTGGCGCTCCACCCTGCTCGTAAGCGCGATCGTCGTGACGGCGTTCTACGGAATCTTCGTCCTTGCGCTCAACACCTCCATTCCCCACCTCTTCTAGGAGAACCCCGTGGATTTTCTAAATCCCGTGATCAACGGATTCGCCGTTGTCCTGGAGCCGAGCAACCTCCTGTACTGCCTGATCGGCGTCGTCATCGGCATGTTGATCGGTGTCCTGCCCGGTCTGGGGCCCGCGGCAACCATCGCCATCCTGTTGCCGCTGACCTACAACGTCGAACCCGTCACCGCCATCATCATGCTCGCGGGAATCTTCTACGGCGCACAGTACGGCGGCACCATCACCTCGGTGCTCCTCCGGCTTCCCGGCGAAGCATCGTCTGTGGTCACCGTCTTCGACGGCTACCAGATGGCCAAACAGGGGAAGGCCGGCACCGCACTCGGTCTGGC
This sequence comes from Arthrobacter sp. P1_C12_2, assembly GCF_056406415.1. Classification (NCBI taxonomy): domain Bacteria; kingdom Bacillati; phylum Actinomycetota; class Actinomycetes; order Micrococcales; family Micrococcaceae; genus Arthrobacter; species Arthrobacter sp. P1_C12_2. The sequence goes on from NZ_JBFUAF010000004.1 coordinate 160,269, forward strand.
TTCCATTGGCTCGTTCATCGGCGGAACCGCCTCGATCATCGGCCTGACCTTCCTGGCCCCCGTCGTGGCGAGCTTTGCGCTCGACTTCGGCCCGGCAGAATACTCGGCACTCGCACTGCTCGGGATCCTGTTGGTGGCCACCATCAGCAACGGTGCCAAGACCAAGGCACTCATCGCCGCCGCAGTCGGCTTGCTGCTGGCAACGGTCGGCCGGGACATCTTCACCGGCGAAAGCCGCTTCACCTTCGGCAACCTGGAGCTGGCCGACGGAATCGACTTCGTGCCGATCGCCATGGGCATCTTCGGCCTGGGCGAAATTCTCTACAACCTCGAAGAGCGGCACCGCGCCGCCAAGGCACCGTCCAAGGTCACGAACGTCTGGCCATCGCGGACGGATCTCAAGCAGGCCTCCGGCGCGATAGCCCGCGGTTCGGTCCTCGGGTTCTTCCTCGGCATTCTGCCCGGCGGCGGCGCCACCATCGCATCGATGGCCTCCTATGCGATGGAGAAGAAGCGCGCCAAGCAGCCGGAGCGATTCGGCAAGGGGGCGCCCGAGGGCGTCGCTGGACCGGAAACCGCCAACAACGCCGCAGCAACGTCGTCATTCATCCCGCTGCTGACCCTCGGAATCCCGGCCAACGCCACCATGGCCCTGATGTTCGGTGCCCTGCTGATCCAGGGGGTGACGCCGGGCCCGCAACTGGTGGAGCAGGACCCCGAGCTGTTCTGGGGCGTGGTCAACTCCATGTACATCGGCAACATCCTGCTGCTGATCATGAGCCTGCCCCTCGTCGGAATCTTCGTAAAAATCCTCCGCGTCCGGGCCGCGATCCTGGCCCCGGTCACCGCTCTCATTACACTGCTCGGCGCCTACACCATTAACAACAGCATGTTCGATGTAACGCTCGTCGTAGTGTTCGGGATCGTCGGATACCTGATGAAGAAGTTCGGCTTTGAACCCGGTCCACTGGTCCTGGCCTTCGTCCTCGGATCCCTGCTGGAGAGCTCACTGCGCCGTTCACTGCTCGTGTTCGGCGGCGATYCCACGGGCTTCTTCACCCGCCCCATCTCCGCGACCCTGCTCATCGTGCTCGTCCTCGTAGCGGTGCTCCCAGGCATCCGGTCCATGCTGGCGAAGTGGAAGCGGGCGCCAAACGAACAGCCCATCACCACGAAAATCAAGGAGAAGGTATGAGCATCATCGTCGGTTTCGTCCCCACACCGGCAGGGGAGGCCGCTCTGACCGCCGGGATTGCCGAGGCCATGCTCAGGAATGAAGACTTGATTATCGTCAACTCAGCACGCGAAGGCGCGCTGGTAGACAAGTCCGTTGCAGCCTCCGCCGTCCTGGAGCAGGCCGGCCGCCGGGCTACGGAGGCCGGCATCCGGGCAACAGTGATCCAGCCGCCGTACCGTGACGACCTCGCCGATGAATTCCTTGACGTCGCCCGCGAGGTCAACGCATCCCTGATTGTCATTGGCCTGCGGCACCGCTCACAGGTCGGCAAATTCATCCTGGGCAGCCACGCCCAGCGCATCCTCATGCAGGCGGACCGGCCTGTCCTTGCCGTGAAGGCGGACGGAGCCCTCTCCTAGCCGGCTACTGCCGGCCGCTCAAACCAGGAGCGGACGGGTCGGACGCCCTATGCGGGGTCCGGCCCGTTCGCTTCCGCGCGACAGATCCCGCCATGGAAGGTGCCACCACTCTGGCGGAGCGCGGCCGCCAAGCCACGGCCCCCATTCCAAAGTCCGGCTTCCCATGAGAGGGTGTGAATTCTTATGAAAAAGATCGGGTTTCTGTCCTTCGGCCACTGGGGCGACGTCCCCGGTTCCCGTGTGCGTTCCGCCCGGGACGCCCTCCTGCAGGCGATCGAGTTGGCGGTGGCCGCGGAGGAAATCGGCGTCGACGGCGCGTTCTTCCGGGTCCACCACTTCGCCGAGCAGCAGGCCTCGCCATTCCCGCTGCTCGCCGCGATTGCCGCCGGTACGTCCCGCATCGAGATGGGCACCGGCGTCATTGACATGCGGTACGAGAATCCGCTCTACATGGCAGAGGAGGCCGCCGCCGTCGACCTCATCAGCGGAGGGCGCCTGCAGCTGGGGGTCAGCCGGGGTTCGCCCGAGTCGGTCCTGGCCGGCTACGAGGCCTTCGGGCATCTTCCGGCGGAGGGCGAGTCCGCCGCCGACATGGCCCGCCGGTACACGGAGCGTTTCCGGGATGCCATCGCCGGAGCAGGCATTGCCGTGGCCAATCCGCAGGTCAGCGGGCACAGCGGGCTGGTCCCGGTTCAGCCGCTGTCAGCAACGCTCCCGGAGCGGATCTGGTGGGGTGCGGGCAACCGTGCCAGCGCCCGGTGGGCGGGGGAGCAGGGCATGAACCTCATGTCCTCGACCCTGTTGACGGAGGACACCGGAGTTCCCTTCGACCAGCTGCAGGCCGAGCAGATCGCCGGGTTCCGGGAGGCCTGGGCAGCGGCAGGGCATGCGCACACGCCGCGGGTGTCCGTATCGCGCAGCATCATTCCGCTGATCGATGATGAATCGCGGCGATATTTCGGGCTGCGCGCGCAGGCAGACGCCCGGGACCAGGTGGGCTACCTCGACGGCGGGCTGGCCCGCTTCGGGCGCAGCTACATCGGTGAACCCGGCCGCCTCGTTGAGGAGCTCGCCCGGGATGCGGCCGTGGCCGCGGCGGACACCGTGCTGGTCACCGTCCCCAACCAGCTCGGTGTGGACTTCAACCTCCGGCTGCTCGAGGCGGTTTCGCGCGACCTCCGCCCCGCCTTGGGCTGGGAGTGACGACGGCGGCTGGGAGTGACGACGACTGCCGGCTCCCGCCGCTAGGAGGCTTTAGCGCTGGTGGTGCCGGGGCCGGCGTTGATTGCCGCCGCCACCAGACGGTCGAAACTCGCGGTCCCGTTCTCCGGAGGGACAACCGTGACCACCGCCACCCACTTCCCGGCGGCATGTTTCTCCAGCGTTGAAGCCCGGGCCACATGCAGGTTCAATCCCGGTACGCCGCTGACAAGGAGCGGAACCTGTTCGCCGCTCTTGGCCATGTGCCGGAATTGCCTTACCGACAGTTGGTCGCCAGGGCTGCTCGTGACCTCGGCGAGGGTGTCATTGATCCTCTTGGTCAGCCCCCGCATGAAGCGCCGCTGGGCCATGACCGTGCGCACCGTGAGAAGCGCGGCGAACAAGAGAGTGAACAAAACCAGGGCACCGAAACTTCTGAGGATGGACAGAAAGATCATCAGGAACAGGCACAGGATCAATCCCAAAATACTCGACATGATGAACTTGATAACGGGGCTTTCGCCCGGTTTCTTTGACCAGCGAACAAGGGCGACGATGTCCTTTCGGGGCTGATCGCGCCGTGAAATTTCCATGATTAGTACCCCTTCACTTCCATGAGCGCTTCGGCCAGGATGATTGCCTCGCGTGCTTCCTTGAGATCGCTCAGCAACCCCATATCGGGAATGGCTCCGGTGGCCACTGTGGAGCCGGCGAGTTCGGAAAAGATGCCGCTCAACTTTTCGCGGTCCTGTGACAGCATCCGGGACGACGTCAGCTTAATTTTGCTCAGCTCAAGCTCCAGCAGTGACTTGTCGATGGCCTCACGACGGCCTTCCATGACCGCCAGCTTTTCGGTGACACGCTGGACACGGCCGCGGAGCATCGATTCCATCTTTCCTGCCACGACGTGGAGTTCGCACAGCGCGGTGTAGGACTGCGGCGACCCGGAGTGCGCGGCGAGCTGCGCACTGACGTAATGGCGCCGTCGTTCCCATTTCCGGACCGCGGACTCAGATGGTCCCAAGAGGAGCGAAACGGCTGCCAGTGCTTTGTCCAGCGACGCGGCCCGGGTGCTCAGGCTGGTGGTGGCGTCGTCCAGCCTCGACAGGAAGGCGTCGTAATTGTCGTGGGGCTGGGTGCTATCGGGATTCACGAGCCACTCGCGCGCGCTGGCGCGATTCCTCTCGCCGGATTTTGACCCCGTCTCCCATGGCAAGAGGATAGAGGCTCCGGGCCCGGAGGCATAGAGTGCGGCTTTGGATCCAGAGGATTTCGGGCCAGTATCAGCGGCACAACGCCCTATCAAAACCTGGGAAACACGGCGGGCGGGTCGTAGTGGGCGTGCCGCTCGTGGAGGGCGTCCGGGTCATGGACTCCGGCGGCTTCGGGAAGGTAGCCGTGGGGTAGTACCGAGCGACCTCCAGCATGTAGTTCGCCCACTGCGGGCCCGCGAGCATGTATCCGTCAATGGCCTTGTAGAACTTGCCGTTCACGGTGATGTTCTGCCCGGGCCGCTTCTGGCCTTCCAGGGCGTCGCCGAAGAAGGAAGCCGTCGCGAGGCCGCTCGTGTAGCCCACCACCCATGTGGCGCCGTTGGTGTTGGAAGTGCCCGTCTTGGCCGCGGCCGGAAACCGCTCTTGGACCTTGGGCTTGATGTAAACGCCGGATCCGCGTTTCAACACGTCCTGCAGCACGGCGTTCACGCCGCGGGCGACCTCGGGCTTGATCGCCCTGTGACAGGCGCTGGTCTCGGCCGGCAGCTTCTGTCCGGCCGCGTCGGTTACTGCTGAAATGGCAATCGGCGCGCAGTATGTGCCGTCGTTGGCGAAGGTGGCAAACGCATTGGCCAGATGGAGCGGCGCCACGCCAATAGCACCCAGCAGGTTGCCCAGCTGGTGCATGTTCACCTGAGCGTTGTCCACGCCACTGTGGATCCCTGCGGCGTCCACCATTTTCTGGATGCCGCAGAAGTCGAGTTGGGCGGCCTCGGCGAAGGTGGCGGTGTTGATGGAGTTGTACAGCCCGTAATCCACGCGCATGCGGCGGTAGTATCCGAGATCGTTGTTCTGGAGATCGTCCGCCGCGCCGAGGTGCTTCTGGCTGGTGCTGAAGGCGCCAAGCACCCTGCCGCAGCTGGATCTCCACGGAAACCCGAGGGGATAGGACCGCCGGGAGGCGTCCACCATGGCGGCGAGGGATTTGCCCTCGTTGAGCCATTCGGCAAACGTGAACGGCTTCATGGTGGAGCCCGGCTGGAACCCACCGGCGCCGTTGAGATCGTTGCCGTTGGCATCCCTGGAATCGACGTTGAAGTTCAGTTGCGTATCGAATTTCCCGGGCGCCGGGAGGAAGACAGTGTTTTGCGCCATCGCCAGGATCTTGCCCGTGCCGGGTGCGATGGAGACCATCGCGGCGCCCCATTTGTCCGGATTGGCCCCGGCCGTGGCATCGACCTGCGCCTGGGCGGCCAGTTGGAGCCGGCTGTCCAGGGTGGTGCTGATGGTCAGGCCGCCGCGGTACAGCTTCCGCTCACGCTCGGCAATATCGGCGCCGTAGGCCGGGTTGTTGAGGATGAGGTGGGAAACGTAGTCGCAGAAGTACGTTGCCATTTCCGCGCCGGCGCATCCCTGCCTTCCGGGAGTGATCTTGAGATCCACCGCGGCGGCGACGGCCGCATCGTGCTGCGCTTGCGTGATGACGCCGTGGCTGAGCATGCTGGCGAGAACCTGGTTGCGTCGATGGACGGCGTTTTCCGGATGGACGTCAGGATTGTAGTAGCTGGGGCTGTTCACGAGGCCGGCCAGTAGGGCAGCTTGCGGCAGGGTGAGGTCCTTGGCGGTGGTGTTGAAGAAGTAGCGGGACGCGGCTTCAATGCCGTAGGCGTCCCGGGCGAAGAACACGATGTTCAGGTACCCCTCGAGGATTTGGTCCTTGGTGTATTTCTTCTCCAATTCGACTGCGAGCCTCATCTCGCGAATCTTGTCGGCCATGCTCTTCTGCCCGTTGAGGACAATTTGATCGCCTCTGTCTGCCGACACCAGGGATTCATTGAGCACGTTGGTGACGTACTGCTGGGTCAGGGTGGAGGCGCCCTGCCTGCCGCCGCCGGTCAGGTTGGACACCAGCGCCCGGAGAATCCCCTGGGGGTCGATGCCGGCATGTTCGTAGAAGCGGCGGTCCTCGATCGCGACGATCGCGTCCTTGATGTACGGGGACATCTGGTCGAGCCTGACCTTCACGCGGTTTTCCGCGTAGAAGGTGGCGATCGCCTTCCCGTCAGCGCTGAGCACCTTGGTGGACTCCGACGGCGGATCCACCGTCAGTTCCGACGGGAGGCTGTTAAACAATTTAATCGAGTCGCTGACGGCAACGCCCGTCGCGGCCACGGTGGGGACCAGGAGGCTGGCGGCCAGGACGCCGCAGACCGCGCTCGCGGTCAAGAACCAGAATAGCCGCCAAAGGGTCGAGGCTATTAGGGATCGGGTGCGTTTCCTGGGCGCCATGGTGCCTGAACAGGCTAGGTCAACGAGTCGATGGCGACGGTGATCGCCAGGAGGAGCGGGACGTCCTCGCCTTCCGCGATTTCAACGCCGTAGGACTCACGCACGCGGAACCATTTCTTGGAGATCGTGGCCACCGTGCGGCCGTCGCGCTCGATCTGGTACTCGTGGTCGACGATGTTCCCGTGCGCCTTCATATCGGCGCCGCCCTTCACATCGATGGCGAAGCGATCCCGGAGCCCGACCAGCGCCTTGTGGACCGTCGCGGCGGTGTCGCCGCCGCGCTCGACGTCGACTTTGTCCCGGATCGAAAGCTTGCGCTCCTGGATGCGCGCCACCTCGTTTGCAGAGGTGTCCTCCAGAACGAAAGTGTCCCGGAGCCGGACCGCCTTGCCGTTGACCTTGTAGGCGGGTCTGCCCTGATCGTCTTCGATCCAGTAATCATCCCCGATGGACAGCAGTTTCTCGCGCATCTGAAACCGCTGGACCGCGGACTCGTCATGGCGGTGCCGTAATAGTCCCATGTCCCGACCATAGGGCCGCTTTGCCGGCCGGCACCTCACCCGAACCGGATGGTCCGGGGTCGCAGAACTGTCCTCGCTGGTAACCTGAACATCATTGTTTGAGTAGTTGAATGGGCTGGGAGGGCCGGTGCCGGAAGTGCAGAAAGAACGCGCCAAGCGGGCGGACGCCGTCCGGAACAAAGATGCCATCATTGACGCCGCGTTGACACGCCTCAGTGATAATCCCGGGGCAAGCATGGCTGAGATTGCCCGGGTTGCGGGGGTGGGCAGGGTGACCCTCTACGGCCACTTCGCAGACCGGAAGGACCTGGTTGGCGCCGTGTTCGAGAGGGCCATGGACCGCGCCGAGGCCGAACTCGCCGCTGTCGACATCGAGCAAGACACCTGGAACTCCCTGCAGGAGCTCGTCCAGTCATCCTGGCGGGTCCTCCACCAATTCAGTGCGCTTTTGGCGGCGGCCGAACCGTATCTCTCAGCCGACCAAATCAGGGCTCACCACGACAAGCCGCTGGCCCGGGTGATGTCGGTGCTTGAAAAGGGCAGGAGTGAGGGGATCTTCCGTACCGATCATTCCGTCGCGTGGCAGGCCGCCTGCTTCTACGCCATCCTCCACAGCGCGGCGGCCGAAATCCGGGCGCAACGACTGGATGAGGTCGCGGCGGCAAAGATCCTTCCGTCAACGATCCGGGCCCTCCTGGTCCCGCCAGACACGCCGACCGATAAGTTTCTGCACTAGACCTACTTGGTGCCGCCGTGGCGCAGGAACTCGGTGATCCTCGTTGCCATGGCCTTGGACTGCGTCCAGTGCAGGTAGTGCTCGCCCCCAAGGACCACCAGCTGGTGGCGCCTTACGTTGGCCAGCTGCCGTTCGTGCGCGCCGTACCAGTCCGGCTGCTGGTTCATCGTGTCCTGTGACAGGAAGTAGAGCACCGGAAGTGCGTCGGGGTAGCGGAGATCCTGGAGCTTGGCGGCATTCTCGCCCATTCGGAGTGTTTCGTCAGTGACTGCCGGGTTGCCGAAGTTCCAGCTCGTTATCTGACGCATTTGTTGGCGTTCAGCTGCCGTGAAGCTGCCGCCGCCGGGTTCTCCAAAACCCAGCGCCGTGGCCCAGCGGACCAGGCCTGTGGTCGACGGCGCATGCGCCCACCAGTAGTCCGCTGCAGGCATCTCGGCGGGGTCGGTGGTTCCGCCTGTGGACATCCTGCTGGCCGGGACGGTGGGGTCGATTCCGATAACGGCGGACACCTCCGCAGGATACTTGTTCGCGTAGTACAGCGTGGAAAAGCCGGCGATCGAGTGGCCCATGAGAGTGTATGGCGCCCTGATGCCGAGCTTTGACAGCACTTCATGAAGTTCTTCGGCGATGTTTTCCACGGTCCTTGGCCGGGCAGTCATGTCGCTTAAGCCGTAGCCGAATCCCTCAACAACCACTGTTCGGAAGCCGCGCATTTCCCGGACCAAGGGGGCAAAATCGAGCCCCGGGGCAGGGGTCCCGAGTCCACTGAGCAGCACGACCGTCGGCCCGGTCTCGCCGGTGCGGGTGACATTGATGGTTCCCTCATTGAGGTGAACCTTTTCGCCGTATGCGACGGTGTGGGACTTTTCGATCTGTTCCAGGATGAGATTGGCCGACGTCGAGGCGGCCAGCAAACCGGCCACGCTCAGCGCCACAACCCCCGCCATGCGGAGGCCCCGCATCCGGGGACGCCTGCGGGGCGGATTGTCCAGGGCTGGGCGGGTGTGGCGGGAGGGGCGCGGCATCATGGCAAGACTCCAGGACGAAGGGACTGAGGTAGGCGGTGCGACGTCTCCGCGCCGGGACCGGTCAGGTCAGGCACTTTTGTTGGGCAATATAAACTATACAGCGCTGTTTGAGATAAAGCTCTGGCTGACGATGCCCCAAGCTTTTTACAACCCCCGCCCACTAGGGTCGGCGGATGACCTAAGCCCGCGTCTCGACTCATGGTCGCAGCGCCGGAGCGGACACACTCAAGGTCGCGGAGCTCTCCTCCGTTCACCATCAAACCCGCGAGGATCGCCATGAGAATCTACTCCGCCCGCGCAGCCGTAACCACCCTGATCCTCACGGCCGGCTGGTTGGCGGTGGGGCTCCCGGCACCGGCCCAGGCCGCGGGCACCACGTACTTCGTCAGTGCCTCGGGGAGCGACACCAATCCGGGAACCTCCAGCGCTGCGCCGTGGAAGTCACTGTCGAAGGTCAACTCGATCGTCTTCAAGCCCGGCGACACCRTCAGTTTCCGCAGGGGCGACACCTGGGCCGGAGGCATTGTGACCACCCAGAGCGGAACCGAGGCTGCACCCATCACCTTGATCGGCTACGGGACCGGCAATGCTCCGACGATTACCGGCGGCAAGTCTGGAAACTGCATCAGGATCAACGGCAACTTCACCACCGTTGACGGTCTTCGCGGCGTCTCCTGCGGCTACGCGGGCATCAGCGTCACCGGCGACCGCAATACGGTCCGGAATTCCAGTGCCTCCAACAATGCTGTTGGCATCAAGGCGGGGACCGGGTCTGACTTCGGGAAATACACCGGCAATGTCCTGACCAACAACAACGTCATGAACGTCCTGACGCAGGGCACGAACTGCGGGACACCCCAGGCCGTGAACTGCAATGACGACTCGGGCGCTTCCGGCGTGCTGATCAACGGCAACGACAACGAACTTTCCGGCAACACGGTCAGCGGCTCCACTGCGTTTTCCTACGATTACACCCGCGACGGCGGTTCTTTCGAAATCTACAACGGCAGCCGGAACTACATCCATCACAATGTGTCCCTGGACAACAACAACTTCTCCGAGATCGGAAGGTCCTCCGGGACGGCCGACGGCAACACCTACCGCTACAACCTGGTCCGGTCGACCTGTGGAGCCAACTGTGCCCAGGCCAAGGGCTTGATCGCCCGCGGTGCAGGGACGTCCTTCGGGCCGACGAACGGCACAGTCTTCGAGTTCAACACCGTGTATCTGAACGGGCCGCAGTCCCAGGCCGTTGTCTGCCATGCGGGCTGCCCTGCATCGACCGTGATCCGCGGCAACATCCTGGCCGGGGTTAGGAACTCCTTGTGGATCAACGGCTCAGGCTGGACCGAGAACCAGAACGTCCTCAATGGCCCGGTCAACTTCGTACCGAACAGCACATCCACCACTGCGTCTGCGCGCTTCGTGAACGCACCGGCCGATCTCCACCTGACCGGCACCAGCCCGGCCATCGACCGCGCCGGAGCGAGCCTGTCCGCCGTCGACCTCGCCGGAAGTGCGGTACCCCAGGACGGGGACTGCAACGGGACGGCCGCTGCCGATTCGGGCGCCTACGAGTTCGACTCGCCCAACTGCTGACCTACGCCGCGCCGGCATCGGCTCAGCTGGTGCCGGCTTGGCTCCAGCGTTGCTCGATTCGGCCGAATTTCCAGACGGCGAGCGCGATCAGCCAGATGATCACGAAGAGTCCGACAATGATGTACCCGATGCCTTCGAGATCCAGCGAACCGATTGCGGCCGCCGGCCCGGATTCGATTCCCAGCTTATCCGCCGCCAGCCCGAGCAGCACGGTGACACCGAGGACCAAGGCCACCACCACCGAGAGCACCGTGACCGTGAGGTTGTAGAACACCTTGCGGACCGGCTTGAGGAACGCCCACCCGTAAGCCCGGGACATGAACACGCCGTCGGCGGTGTCGAAGATGCTCATGCCGGCCGCGAACAACACCGGCAGGACCAGGATTGCGTACCAGGGCAAGGAGAAGGCCGCGGAACCGGCCGCGAGCACGAGCAGGGCTATCTGGGACGCGGTGTCGAATCCCAGGCCCATCAGCAGGCCGACCGGATAGACGTGCCACGGCTTGGTGATCCGCCGGATGGTTCCGCCGAGCAGCCGCGCCAGGAAACCCCGGTTGTTGAGCTGCTGCTCAAGCTCGGCCTCGTCCAGTTCCCCGGTCCGCATTCCGCGGAACACCCGGGCGATGCCAATCACCGAGACGAAGTTCATCAGCCCTATCAGGATCAGAAACGTTCCAGCCACAACGCTTCCCACCAGCCCCAGTGTCTGCATCAGGGCCGAATCCCCATCCTGCACGGTGCCGGCCATGGCCCTCACGCCGAGGGCCAGGAGCAGCGCCGCGCCGAAGACCACGGTCGAGTGGCCCAGCGAGAACCAGAAGCCCACCCCCAGCGCGGCCTTTCCCTCGCCGACCAGCTTGCGCGTGGTGTTGTCGATGACGGCGATGTGGTCGGCGTCGAACGCGTGCCGCACCCCCAGCAGAAAGGCGGTAACGCCCAGCCCCACCCCATACACACCGGAGCGGCCCAGGGCGAAGTTCTGTGGAGCAACGGCCAGGGTCAGCACACTCCAGCCGACAACGTTGAGCAGGACGACGAAGCCGGTGATGCCGGCGAGATGGAACTTGTCCCGGCGATCCCAGCGACTGGACGTTGGTCGCACCGGCTGCGCTACAGGCAACAAGTTGCTCATAATCCGTAAGGGTAGGCGCGGGGGTCGCCGCTGCCAAGACCTCGCGGACTGCGGCGGACCACGCGCGGCGGTGTTGCCGCCGGCAATGCCTGCGCATGCGCCGTTGACCCGGAAACGCCCGGCCCTATCCGCCGGTGCGGCCTCCATGCAAGCATGGGGATCACCGATCATGCACAGCGAGGGGACTCGATGAAATCCAATGAACTGCTGCTGGACGCCTTCGGCCGGATCCGCGAGACGGTGGCCGCGGCCTTGGCCGGGGCCGATGATGCCACCCTGCTCCGACGGCCCGGAGGCCACGGGAACTCGATGGCCTGGCTCATCTGGCACCTCAGCAGGGTCGAGGACGCGCAGCTCGCCTCCGCCGCAGGCCTGGACCAGGTCTGGACCTCGCAGGGGTTTGCCGCCCGATTCGGCCTGCCGCTCTCCACGCGGGACACCGGCTACGGCCACACGAGCCGCCAGGTGGACGCGGTGCAGGCACCGCCGGAGCTGTTGCTCGAATACTACGACGCCGTCCACCGGCAGACCGTGGAATTTTTGGAGACCCTCGGCGACGACGACTTCGACCGCATCGTCGATACCCGCTGGGACCCGCCCGTCACCCTCGGGGTGAGGCTGGTGAGCACGATTGCCGATTGCCTCCAGCACGTGGGGCAGGCGGCCTACGCGAAGGGCCTGGACCCCGCGCGCGGGCACGGCTAGGGCGGTGCCGGCCATGCACGCTGCTGAGATCCGCCGGCTCTTCCCCGGGCTCAAGGACACCATCTATCTCAATACCGCCTCCATGAACGTCGGCTGCGCCCCCGCCCGCGAGGCTTACGGGCTGGCGGTCGAGCGCTGGTCCTCCGGCCGGTTCGACTGGATGGAAGCCGAGCGGGCAGGGGAGGAAGCCCGCGCCATGTTCGCGGAGATCGTCGGGGCGACGGCCGGGGAGATCGCAATCGTTCCGGCCGTGAGCTCAGCGGCCGGGATAGTGGCCGCCAACCTGCCGCCCGCGAAGCACGGTGAGAACATCGTGGTCGCCGGGAACGAATTTGCCTCGAATTACTATCCCTGGCTTATGCTCCGGAACCGCGGCTACGAGGTCCGCGCCGTGTCACCGGTCGGTGATTGTGTGACGGCTGAGGCGTTTGGGCAGGCGGCCGACGGCGGCACGCGCCTGATCGCCGTGAGTGCCGTTCATTCGGCCAACGGGTACCGGGCCGACCTGGCCGCGCTCAGCCGGGTCGCGGCCCGCTCCGGAGCCTGGTTCTTCGTCGACGCCTGCCAGGCAGCGGGCGCGGTGCCGCTGGACGTGGTGCGTGACGGCGTGGATTTCCTGGCCGCCGCAAGCCATAAGTTTCTGCTCGGCTCCAGGGGCATGGGCTACCTCTATGTCCGCAGCGGGCTGCTTGACCGGCTCCAACCCGTCGGCCCCGGCTGGAAGGCCGCCCGCAACCCGTCCGGGAGCTTCTACGGACCGGCCATGGACCTCTCGCCCACGGCCTCGAAGTTCGATGCCTCATTGGCGTGGTTCCCCGCACTGGCGGAGCAGGCGGCGCTCGGCATTTTCCGCCGGTTCGGGATCACGGCCTTGCTCGATCGCAACGCCCGGCTCGCCCTTCGTCTGCAGGATGCCCTGGCAGCGCAGTGCTCCGACTTCCGGCCCTTCACCGGGCAGCACCGCTCCACGATCTTCTCCGTGCCCGTGGGAGATACCGAGGCGGTCTTGGCGCGGTTCCGCCAGGCCAACGTGGTGGCATCGGTCCGCGAAGGCAGGATCCGGCTGGCGGTACATTTCTACAATTTGGAAGAAGAGCTTGACCGCGTGGCCGGGCTGATCGGACGCGGGTGAGACTTAGGCGCGCCCGTCTTCCTTGTCGTCGCTGGCGTAGGCGAGGCCGATCTGGCGCCTGACTTCGTCCAAGGCCTCCATGACCTGAACGCTCTGCCGCGGCGGCAGGATGTCGTTGGCAATGGCGCGGACCGCAATGAGCCGCTCCATTTCCCGTGCCTGGTATTGCATTCCGCGGCCGGAGACGGGCTCGTCGAAGTGCTCCACGACGTTTCCGTCGGCGTCGTACCTGGTGAAGGCCGACGGCGTGTACCAGACTGACGGGATCTCGATCCGGCCTTCGGTTCCGATGATCGCGGCCTGGTTTGGCCCTGCCGTGTCCAGCGCGCAGTGCAGCACGGCCTGCTGTCCGTCACCGTATTCGAAGATCATCGCGGTCTGCCGGTCAACACCGGTTTCAGTCATGCTGGCCGCTGCCCGGATGCCGACCGGCGCCCCGAAGACGTCGAAGGCGAAGGACACGGGGTAGATGCCCAGGTCCAGGAGCGCACCGCCGCCCAGCGCCGGGTCATTGAGGCGGTGCGCCGGATCCTTGGGCAGATTCTGGTTGTGGTCCGCGATCACTGTCCGGACCTCGCCCAGGGCACCGGACCGAATCAGCTCACGGATACGGACCATGTGCGGAAGGTAGCGGGTCCACATGGCCTCAAGTGCGATCAGTCCCTTGGTCTCGGCGAGCTCCACAATCTCCTGGGCCTGCCGGGCGTTCATGGCGAAGGGCTTTTCAATCAGCACGTGTTTGCCGGCGTCCAGGGCCAACAGCGCATTCTCGTGGTGGAACGGGTGGGGCGTCGAAATGTAGACAATATCGACGTCCGGGTCAGCCACGAGGTCCTCGTAGCTCCCATGGGACGAGGGGATCTGAAACCGGGCCGCGAACTCCGTGGCCGATGCCAGAGTCCGGGAACCCACGGCCTGGACCACTGAGCCGTTGCTCATCAGGTCCGGCGTTTGCAGCCCGGCGATGAACCCGGTGCCGAGAATTCCCCACCTCGGAACGGGCGTGGAGAGATCGGCGGTGCCGGTGGCGGCGTGCTCTGACATGCGTTTGGATTCCCTTCGGGCGGGCGGTCACGAAAGCATCGGGCAACCCTTGGAGCGTCCACGGCTTTCCAGGACGTGTTCGTATCCTAAGCCCGAAATCCGGGGCTCATGGTGTGAGCGGGCCCTGAAGCACGCGCAGGGCAACGGCCGCGTCACCTTCAATGAGGGCGCTGTCTGCCAGGTTGGATCGCCCCCACAGACCCAGATACATCACCGGCAATGGGGCGGAAATCGACGCCACGGCGGTACCGGGGCCCAGTGTCCACCTGGTAGCCCCGGGCACCTGGAAGGTCACGGCTTTGTCCGGGTGGGGCATCCGGCCCAGTCGCAGCTGGCGCGGCGTGAACATTGCCAGGACCTCGTCCACACCGTCGAGCATGAAGTCGTCCGCCAGTGCGGGGGCCTCCAGGCCAAGCGCCTGACAGGCGTCGACGAGGTGGATGGCGTGTTCGTGAGCCTGCCGCCGAAGCCAGAACCGGGCGATGCGCGGCGGCGGGCCAAAGTTCCAGCATTCTTTCTCGGGATCAAGTGCCGTCATCGTCTCGAGAAAAGTTGCCGTGCCCTCGAGAAACCAGGCTGCGGCGCCCTCGGCCGGCGGTGCAGGTTCCTGGACGAAGGTGCCCGCACGAACCACGGCTCCGGCCCATCGCTCGATCGAACCGAGATGCCCGAAGAGTTGCTCGAGTGTCCAGCCCGGGCACGCCGGAACGGCGCGGCCAAGCGTGTCCCGCTGCTGCCGTGCGAGCGTGCCGAGATGGTCCAGGGAGCTGGTCAGCTCGGCCAGGAATCGATCGGGCGACATGAGATGAGCCTAACGCGACATGGGCAGAGATTCCGGCGCGCCGACACTCGCGCCGCGCCGGCCGGCCTCGTGCCAGTAGGATGCCTCGCATGCGTCCCACACGACAGTCACGGCAATGAGCGGATACCCGGCACCGGAGCCGCTGACCGAGCGATTTGCGGCCCAGTCCGTGATCGAGGAGCTGTTGGCAGTCCAGGCGCTTGTTCCGCCGCGTTCGCTGCCCAGGCGGATGTTCGGTGCCAGCCCGTTGAGCGACGCCAGCTGGCCCTGGTACCGGGGTGCGCTGGGCGAAATCGCCGTGGGCCGGATTCTGGCAGGGCTCGGGCCGGAATGGCTGGTGCTGCATGCCGTCCCCGTGGGCTCGGGCTGGGCGGACATCGATCATGTGCTGGTCGGTCCCGCCGGCGTGTTCACCCTCAACACGAAGAACCATGCGCGTCAATCAATCTGGGTGGCAGGGCAAACCCTGATGGTGTCAGGAAAGAAACTCCGCCATCTCCACAATTCCGCCCACGAGGCCGCCCGGGCCTCGAAACTGCTCAGTACGGCCGTGGGTGCCGCCGTCGATGTCACGGCGATCGTGGTGATCGTGGAACCCCAGCGGCTCACGATCAAGGAGAAGCCGCGCCAGGTAGTGGTGCTGAGCGATCGGCAGCTCCTGGCCTTTCTGCGGCGGCGCCACGCCGTGCTCGACGCGGAACAGGTCCAACGCGTTGCCGAAGCTGCCGTGAACGCCCGGACCTGGCACACGAAGCCCCCGACGCCCGGCAATCCGGATGAGCTCAAACGGAACTTCGCCTCGCTCCGGCAGATGGTTGATCAGGCACGACGGCGCCGGGTTGCGTGGGTGCTTGGCGTTCCCGCCATCGGCTTCTTGGTGCTGGCCACTGCAGGTCAGCTGGGCGCAGCGATCCTGCACGCAGTGATGAACCGGTAGGGGAGACCCCTCCAGCGATTGGCGCACACCGCCGTCGCGAAACAACCCTCAGGCCCGGAACGCTGAGACGTTCCCGCACGCCCTCTCCGTCCTCGGCGCGGGCCGCCCGAATCACCCCGGCATTTCCCGCGCGGCTCTCCGGGGAAGCAAGTAGGCAATCGCGTCCGCCCACGCACAGGGCAGGTAGCACCAAGTAGAAAACGGGAATCGCCCCCGAAAAGTCGAGTAGCCTCCACTCGCGCGCTCATCAAACCCCGCTTCTAGGCTCCAAAGTACTGGGTTAATAAAGTCAATGTAGTGGTCAGAAACGGGTCTCAGCCATGCATGATCAAACAGAATCTCGGGTGTCGTCTGGCCATTTTAACGGCCTTCTTCGCGGTGGACGTATGGGTGGGACTCCGCATCTCCGGAAGCGCCGGGCGGCCACGATCCACGCAATTGCGCCCCGACAACGGCCGTGGTCCCGAAGCGCCTGGGCTTCGCTGCTGTCGGCGACGCTTGCCCTCGCCGCGCTGTCCGTGGGCGAGACCGCCGTTGCGGACGCGGGGACTATCGCCAACGATTCAATGCGGACCGGATGGGACAGGGACGAGMCCGGGCTCTCGCCGTCGGCTGTCGCATCATCGAACTTCGGCAAACTGTTCTCTGCAACCGTGGACGGGCAGGTCTATGCCCAGCCGCTCGTAGTAGGCAGTACCGTGATTGCCGCGACGGAAAACAATGCCGTCTACGGGCTGGACAGCGCCACTGGTGCGGCAAAGTGGACGCGCAAACTCGGGCCGGCATGGCCGGCGTCGACCGTTAACTGCGGTGACCTCACGCCCAACATCGGAATCACGTCCACTCCGGTCTACGACCCGGCGACGAAAAGCGTCTACCTGCTGGCGAAGACGAATGACGGGGCAAACAAACAGCTCCCGCACTGGTACATGCACGCCCTGGATGTCGCGACCGGCGCGGAGAAACCCGGGTTCCCCGTCACCATCGAGGGCTCCCCGACAAATGACCCCACCCGACCGTTCAACCCGATGACAGCGATGCAGCGCCCGGGGCTGCTGCTCTTGAACGGCGTGGTTTACGCAGGATTCGCCAGCCACTGCGACTACACCCCCTTCGTCGGCTATGTCGTCGGCGTGTCCACCAGCGGCCGGCAGACGACTATGTGGGCCACGGAGTCCGGCAACGCCAACGCCGAGGGCGGGATCTGGCAATCCGGCGGGGGACTGGTGTCCGACGGCCCCGATCAAATCCTGCTCACCACGGGGAACGGCATTTCCCCCAAGCCCGGGCCGGGATCGAAGCCCCCCACCACTCTGGCGGAGGCGGTGGTCCGGCTCCGGGTTGGCAGCGACGGCAATCTGAAACCCACCGACTTCTTCAGCCCGGCCGACAACGCGAGACTAAACCGGAACGACGCCGATCTGGGCGCCGGCGCGCCCATCGCGATCCCGGACGGCTATGGCACCGCGGCACACCCGCACCTGCTGGCCCAAATCGGTAAAGATGGCCACCTGTACCTGCTGGACCGGGACAACTTGGGCGGCATGGCGCAGGGGCCGGGGGGAACCGACGCCGTCCTGGACAAGGCCGGTCCGTACAGCGGAGTGTGGGGAAAGCCCGGGTTTCTCGGAACCACCAACGGTGGATACCTCTACGTCGTCGAGAACAACGGGTACCTTCGCGCGTTCAAGATCGTGACGAGCGCTGCGGGCGGGGTCAGCCTCGCCGCCGTAGGGACGTCCGCCGGCACCTTCGGGTTCAGCTCCGGTTCGCCGGTGGTGACCTCCAACGGCAAAGACGGGTCCTCCGCCCTTGTCTGGGTGATCTATGTCAGCGCAGGTACCGGGGCCGGTGCGGAACTGCGGGCCTACCGTGCCATGCCGGACAATACCGGGAACCTCAAGGAAGTGTTCAGCGCCCCACTGGGCATCGGGGCCAAGTTCTCATCGGTGGCAACTGACAAGGGCCGCGTGTACGTCGGCACCCGGGACGGGCACGTCCTGGGCTTCGGCGCCCCGACAACATCGGCGGTAGGGGCAAAGAACACCGACCTCGGCAACGCCAAGGTGGGCACCTCTGTGACCGGGAGCGTAACGATCACGGCGTCTCGGGCGGTGACGGTCAGCTCCATCACGGCCGGGGCCCCGTTCAAGATCGGAACCGGGCTCACGCTGCCCCGGACGTTGGCCAAGGGCGCGAGCATGGCGGTCCCCGTGACGTTCTCGCCGACGGTCCCGGGCCAGGCCGATGGCACGCTGACGGTCAAAACGGCCGACGGCGAGACCGACCTCCTAGGCGTCCACGGCGTCGGCACGAAGGAGGGCCTGGGCGCGACTCCCGCCTTGGTTCAGTTCACCGACGTCCCGACAAAAACGATCAGCCGGCAAACGGTCAACGTCGTCAACACGGGCACAACTGTCGCCAAGATCACCGGCGTCACATTGCCGGCCAACGCACAGCTCAAGGTCGACCCAGCCACGGTGCCGGCTGTGGGGCAGACGATCCAGCCACTCGCATCTGTTGCGGTGTCCATGACATTCAGTCCCACGTCGGCGAGTCCGGTGACCGATACGCTCGTTGTCGCCAGCGACCGCGGACAGGTGACAGTCAAAGTTGCCGCGACCGCCGTCTCAGGCGCGGCGCACCTGCAAATGCCGCGTTCGCTGGACTTTGGTGACGTCCCCGTGGGGACCTCCGTCACCAGGGCATTCCAGATCACCAACACCGGCAACGTCCCGATGATCATCACCAAGGCGAAGGCGCCGCAGGGGGTCTTTTCAACCACCACACCTATTGCCGAGGGGCTGAAGATCCCCGCGGGTGAATCCGCGTACCAGAGCGTGACCTTCACGCCGACGGCCTTCGGGCAGGCCGGGACAACGGAGACGTATTATCTGATCACAACTGACGACGGCCAGGGTGCGCTGAAAGTGATGCTCACCGGGACAGGCACTGACGACCCGATCGCGGCCTACGCCTGGAAGGTCAACGCAGGCCGCCCGGGTTCGGCGCTCGGCCGGTCGCTGACCCTGGAATACGCCGTGGGGGTAGGCAAATGCCAGGACTACGTCCGAGGGGTGATCTGTTGGTCGCCCAAGACCGGAGCCCATTCGGTCCTCGGTGAGATCAACGGCCGCTATAAGGCAGCCGGCGGCGCCGCCGGCATCCTGGGTTTCCCGACTTCCGACGAGAATGTTTCGTCCGACGGCGTGGGACGGTACAGCCACTTCGCCGGTTCGGGCGGGGCTTCGATCTACTTCTCCCCGACGACCGGGGCGCACTTTGTCCTTGGCGCGATCCGGTCAAAATGGATGGCACTGGGCGCGGAGACAGGGCCGCTGGGCTATCCGATCAACGACGAGAAGCACGCCCCGGACGGGGTGGGACGGTACAACCACTTCTCTGGTGCAGGCGGAGCATCGATCTACTGGTCACCGAAAACCTCCGCGCACTCGGTGACAGGTGCGGTCCGAGCCAAGTGGGCGTCACTGGGCTATGAGACCGGGCTTGGCTATCCGACCTCTGACACTACGGCGTCGGCGGACAAGGTGGGGCGCTACAACCACTTCTCAGGCGCGGGTGGAAACTCGATCTTCTGGTCGCCGACGACGGGGGCGCACTTTGTACTGGGTGCCATCCGGTCCAAATGGGCGGCACTTGGCTGGGAGACCGGCCCGCTGCGGTATCCGATCACGGACGAGAAGGGCACCCCGGACAAGGTGGGGCGCTACAACCACTTCTCCGGTTCGGGCGGGGCATCGATCTACTGGACACCGACAACCAACGCGCACTCGGTGACTGGTGCGATCCGGTCGAAGTGGGCGTCGCTCGGCTGGGAGACGAGCAGGCTGGGTTATCCCACGAGCGACTCGTACACGGTGTCTGTCGGTCGGGCAACGGATTTCCAGCACGGGCGGCTGACGTGGAACGCGACGGCCAAGAATGTCACCGGATAGTGGTGTCGCGTCACTTCAGGAACTCCCGGACCGATTGGCGCCCAGACCCTATCGGCCCGGAAGTGGGCGACGGCGACGGCGTAAATTGACTCGGTCGGCACCCGCACCGATGGACAGCCCTTCGACATGCGCGGCGTGACAATCTTCGAGATCGAGGACGGCCGCATTATGGGCGGAAGACTCGGCGAGGGTGTGCGGCATTTCGATCACGAGGGCTTTGGGCAGGCCCAGGAGCCGGCCGGCCCTTGGCGGGGGATTCGCGCCGGGCGAGAGCGATTTGCGAGCGATCCCGGCACCGGACGGGTGCCCGTGCGGGACCCTTGCCGGAAATCTGACTTCGGAGGAGGATGATCGGCACACTGGAGGAGGCCGTCATGACCCAGCTTGGCAAGTTTGAGAAGTACCTGATTGAGGAATTCTTCGACGATTTCCGCTCTGGCGCCATGAGCCAGCGTACGTTCACCCGGCGGGTGGCGTTCATCACGGGCAGCATGGCTGCGGCCTCGGCAGCGATGCTTCTAGTTGGCTGCACGCCCGAAGAGGTTCCCCGGAGCACGGACCCCATGCCGACGCCGAGATCGGCCTCGCCGGGGTCGGGTACCGCGTCCGCGGGCGCGGTGCCGGGGGCCAAGAGCCCGCTGTCCGTCCCGGAGGGGGCGCCCGGACTCACGACGGCGACGGTTCAATTCGCTGCGGGCGGCACCGACATCAGTGGGTATCTCGCCCGGCCCGAAAACGGTACCCCTGGGCCGGCAGTGCTGATCTGCCACGAGAACCGCGGGCTGACACCCCATATCCAGGATGTGGCTCGCCGTTTCGCCAAAGCCGGGTACGCGGCACTGGCCCTGGACCTGCTGAGCAGGGAAGGCGGTACCGCGGGTATGGACCCGGACGCTGTCCCCGGAGCGCTGACCCAGGCCGGGGCGCAGCGTCACGTCTCGGACTTTGCGGCCGCCTTTGACTATCTGAACGCCCAGGACTTCGTTGACCAGGGGCGAATCGCCATGAACGGTTTCTGCTTCGGCGGCGGCATCACGTGGCAGTCGGCGACGGCTATCCCCGGCCTGAAGGCGACCTCAGCGTTCTATGGTCCCGCACCTGATCTGGACAAGGTCGCGGCCATCAAGGCGGCCGTCTTCGGCGTCTACGCCGAACTGGACCAGCGAATCACAGGCGCCATGCCGGCGTTCCGGGATGCCTTGGCCAAAACCGACGTCCGGAACGAGCTCAAGATCTATCCCGGCGTGGACCACGCCTTCCACAATGACACGGGGCCGCGCTACAACCAGGAGCAGGCCACGGCCGCGTGGAATGACACGCTCGCCTGGTTCGGCAAGTATGTGTGAGTGGCGGGGCCGCAGGAGACATGTCTCGACGGGATAGAGGCACGATGTTCGCAGGGCGAACGACGGCCGCCCTGACCGCGGCGGGCGCGTTGACTCTTGCCGGGTATGGCGCCGCACCGGCCACGGACCGGGCGGCCGAAGTCGCCGCTGCCGGGACTCTCGTCTCCGACGGGACCCAAGCCGCCGTCGTCCGCGGCTGGGGACCGGTGGTGGCAGGGGATGAGTTCAGTTACGCCGGACCGCCTGACCGCGCGAAATGGAAGATCTACAAGGGCCCGGGGCACGCGGGCAAGGGGATCCGAAGTCCGAATGCGTTTGCGGTAGGCGGCGGCGTCGTGACCGTCAGCGGCGACCCGGCAGGCACCACGGGTGGCATGTCCGCCAGGTTTGCCCATCGGCAGTACGGGCGCTGGGAGGCACGCATGAAAACCAGTGCGCGGGATACGCAATATCACCCGGTCCTGCTCCTGTGGCCAAACCACAACGAATCGCCCACCTGCGCCGAGATCGACTATGCGGAAGGCACTGCGGATACCACCCTGATTAGGTTCAACCTGCACCACGCCTGCAGCGGCCCACACTTCCAGACCCGGGCCGCGCGAGCCATCGACACGACCCAATGGCACAACTATGCAGTGGAGTGGACGCCCGCCGGGATCACCGGATACCTCGATGGGTCATTGTGGTTTATGGACACGAACCCTGCGCATCAGCCAACGGTGGGGATGCACCAAACGGTGCAGCTTGACTGGTTTCCCAACGGGACCCCCACCAAAGCCAGCCAGATGCAGGTCGACTGGATTCGCGTCTACAAGTGAGCGGTGCGCTTACTCACCCGAGGCAAACTCCGGCCGGACCGGACCGCCAGCGTCCGACGCCCCGTCATAGGGGTCGCCCAAAGCTTTCACTGCCGCGAGGTGTTCCATCAGGGCCCGCTCCGGGTGTCCGGGATGCGCGGCAATCTGCTGGCGAAGCAACTCCCGGGCACGGTCGTGTTCCGGGGCAGTGTCGGCGAGGACGGTGTCAATAATTCTCGCGGCCTGATGTCGGACTCCGGCGGCAGATGCGGCATGTTCCGCACCTGATACCAGGTTCTCGGGATCCTGTTCTTCGAGGCGTCCTGGAGTGGACGAGGGCTCCACCGACATGGCTATTCCTTTGATCATCGTTCCGGCTGAGTCCGGAACCGGCCTGCCGCCTTCCCCCCATCCCGGTACTGTCCCGGGTCCGAAGACGGTCCACCGTGACAAACCCTACAACGGCGCCGGGCCGCCAACCCCTAAAACGAGCGAAGTTTTCGCCAAGTTCATGCGCAGGTCACGTGTCGCGGCCTGCGGAATGCGGACGGCCGCCGGCGCCACAGCATGAAATTCACGGCAGCGATTGCGTTGGTCACCTGCCCGAAAAGACTAGGAAATACTCACCGGGTAGCCTCGCACCAAGGAATCCGTTCGAAAGGTAGTACGCCATGCGTGTTGGACTGATCCGGGTGATGACGACGTCGGACCGACGCCTGCTCCACGCCCACGGGAAACTCCTCCAGGAAGCATTCGGATTTACCGTCACCTCCCGCTGTATTCCGGACCAGCCGTCCGGCGTCTACGACCAGGCTTCGCTCGAGTCCGCGGCGCCCAAGGTAGTCCAACTGGCGCGGGACATGGCCGGGGACGCCGACGCCCTGATTATCAGTTGCGCGTCCGACCCGGGGCTGGCCGCCACCCGGGCGGCCGTGGACATCCCGGTCATCGGGGCCGGCTCCGCAGCCGCGGCCGCGGCCCTGACCTTTGGCGGCCGGATTGGAGTTTTGGGACTCGGCGCCCACGTACCGGGCCCGATCTCGGATGCACTGGGCGAACGCATGCTGCTCATTGACGGACAGGGGCGGGTCGAGACACCCGACGCGTTCCTCATGCCTGCCGGGATCTTCGACGCCTTAGCCGCGGCCCACATGCTGGTTGACGCCGGCGCCGACGTGATCGTCCAGGCCAGCACGGGCCTGAGCAGCATCGGCATGGCGGACGTGCTCCGCCGCCGGCTCGGGGTTCCGGTGATCGACGCGGTGACGGCGGCCGGGTCCATGCTCGTCTCAGCGGTTGTCGCCCGGGAACTTCAGGAGGCTTGAGTCCTGCTGCGGGTGACGGCGCGCCCCTACCCCCGGATGCCGGCCAACGACAAGACAGCCCCGCGCCTTGGTGGGGCACGGGGCTGCCGGGTGCTGAGCCGGTCCTATTTGTAGACGCGGACCCAGTCGACCTGCATCTGTGAAGGCTTGGTGGCCGATCCGTCAGGGAACCAATCCAGCTGCAGCGTCTGATGCATGCCCACTGAGGGCAGGTGCGCGGGGTTCGTGTCGGAGAAGGTCTTCACGCCGTCGATGTAACCGGTGATGCCGGCCGGAGTCCACTCCACTGCGTAGTTGTGCCACTGGGTGGTGTCGATCGTCTTGGCCGCCGTGGTCTGGAAGTTCGAGCCGCCGCAGGCGTAGTGCAGGAAGAACTTGATCTGGGCGGTGTTGGTGCTGCCCTCGGCGTAGTCGATCTCGGCGCAGTTGGGGGAGGTGTTGTTGTTGGGCCACAGGATCAGCACGGGGTGGTACTCCGGGTCCCGGGCGCTGGTCCGCATGCGCGTCTCCCACTTGCCGTATTTCTGCTGCGCAAATTTGGCCGACATGCCGCCCGTGGTGCCGGCCGAATTGCCGCTGACGGTGGCCACGCCATTGGCAACCGACCACGCCTGCGGGCTCCTCACACCCTTGCCGGCATGTCCGGATCCCTTGAAGACGCTCCACTTGGTGGAGTCGGGGGCGCCGGCCTTGGAGAACTCGTCACCAGCAACAACCGCACCCCAGCCCCGGGCCGTGGCGGCCTGGGAACCGCCGCCGGTTGCGGCGACGGCGGCCTGGGCCGCGACGGGAGCGGCGGGCGCTGTGACTGGCGTCGGCGCCGCAGCGGCCGCTTGTGCGCCCGCTGCCGGAGCGACCGGAGCGACCCGCGGGGCGGCGGGTGCGGCGGCGGCCGCAGGTGCCGCGTCGACTCCGGGAGCCGCCGGTGCAGCGGCAGTGCCGCCGACAGGTTTGGCAGCCGGCGCCGCCGGCTTAGGCGCTGCGGCCGCCGAGGCCGCGGCCTTCGCGGCAGGATGCGAGGCCTGCGTGGCCGCCGAGGACGTGGAGTCCACCGCAGAATGCGCGGCCTGGGTAGCCGGAGAAGCGGCTCCGGCGCCCGCCGTGGGAGCGGCGCTGCACCCGGTCAGAGACAGTGCGCCCAGGCTCAGCGCAATCGCTATCTTGTTAAGCTGTGGTGCCGTGAGGCGTGTCTTCGGCTGTGCATCTTTGAACGTCGATTTACTGAGCGTCGATTTACTGAACAACGGTGTTTTCTTGAACAACGGACCCCTCCGGGCTTTCGTGGCTGGCACACACAACCGTCGCTGCCAGGGCGGCGGAAAGTGCGGAAAGTTTCATCCGGCCCCTGCTGCAAGGGCATGGGCGAGCAGACGCCGAGCGGCGCAACGGGACCCTGCGAAGGGGCGGTCCGGGGCCCTGCATTCGGGCCGGGCCTTCTCGGCCAGTGGCCTACGTTACTCGATCGTTACCTTAGCCCGCAAACCTCCCGCTGGGGCGACGGCGAGGATTCTGTATGGCGCCGTCGCCCCGGGGTCCCGCCGCTACGTGCAGCTGGGCTGATATGCCGGGTTGCCGGGCCGGCCGGCCGGCTGCCCCAGTGCGTCGGAGACGAGACGCTGGGTGACGGGGTCGTTGGGAGCCTGGTCGTGGTCAATCACGTCGGCCGGGCACTTGTCCTGGATGGTGATGTTGGTAACCTGCCGGGCAGGACCGGCGAGGAACTGGCTGGGGTAGGGCGTCACCACCTCGTCGTGCGTCGTGGAGATCACCGTGTACGCGGGACCAGGAACCGTGTCACCAATGGAGTTGAGCTTGGCGAGGAATGGTGAACCTGCCTGCTGGTCGGCGCAGGCTTGGCAATTGGACCCTCCCACTGAGGTCGCCGGCGGCACGCTGTCCGGAGAGGGGGTGATCAGCCCGCGGGTGCCGTGGTTGGAGGGCGCAATGCCCACGAGGTGGTTCACCTTGTTCGCACCGCCGAGGAATCCGAGGTAGTAGCGCGGCATCATGCCGCCCTGGCTGTGGCCCACGAGATCAACTTTCCTGGCACCCGTCGAGGCCAGCACTTTGTCGACAAACGGGGCGAGCTGGCGGGCCGAGTCTGCCACCGGGCCCGTGGCATCGACGCCGTTGGTCGCACCGTAGTTGAGCGCGTAAACGCAGTAGCCCTGGCTCTTCAGCGCCGGCGACATCGTCGCCCAGTTCTTCGCCATGTTCTCGAATGTTCCCGGCACCAGGATTACCGGGTAGGGGTGGCTTGCCGAGGGCTTGCAGGACCAGTCATTCGCGCCGGGCGGCGAAACGTCAACGGCATCGGCCTGGGCTGCCGGCACGCCCAACAGGGATGCGCCAAGCAGCGCCAAGGTTGCGGATGCCAAGGTTGCGAGTGCTGCGGGTTTTCTGCGGTGGGACACTGATTACCTCTTCGGTTGGACGCGTCATCTGTGACGGCCTGTGTGATCGGAAGTGAGGTAGGGGATCTGCCCCCGCTGTGATCCGGCTCACTCCTATCACTTCAGCCTAGGAAAGACGCTCCGCGGATCACGTCACCATGCACGTCTGTGCATACCTTTACGGCGGCAGCAGTGCCAGGCGGGGTTGAATGGTCAGCCTGCTGCACAATTGTGCAGACTTTGGGGTTCGAGGGGCCCGCCGCCCGCCGAGCCTCCGGTCGCCTCACTCCCCGGACGGGAAATCGTAGGAGGCCGGGACCTTCGCCGGCGCGGTGCCGTAGGACAGGACGATCTCGTCGTGCGCCTTCAACGGGAGGTCACGGATCCCGGCGTCGTACTTCTTGCCGTTCACGTAAAGGGTCCAGCCGTCCAGCGGACCCTCCCCGGTGCCGGCGGCGCCGCTACCACCGAGGACGCCCCATTCGGTCAGGAGCTGCCCGAGGGTGAAGACCTGGCCCGCGGTGGGGGACTCGATGTGGACCACGCCTGTGGTGTCGTGCGTGTGCAGCGCTGAGATGCCGTTGGCGCGGTGGTCAGGTCCGGCCGTGATGCCGATATTGGCCGGAACCGCGACGGGCTTGCCGTCCTTCAGCACGTCCAGATGCGCGTGATAGTGGTCCACGTTGCCCTCCGCTGTCAGTACCGCGAGACCGGCCTGGGCGATCCGGCCGGGCGCCCCCGCGATGTCCAGGGCAAAATCAGGGGCCGACGCCGCGGAGGCCGCGGGGGACTCAGGCGACGGTGCAGTCGACGGCGCAGGGGCGGCGCACGCTGCCACCCCCAACGTCACGGCGGAAAGTGCGATGGCGAGTGTCAGCTTGGTGTGCATGGTTGCGTGAACCGCTTTCGATCGGAGACTGTCCAGATCAGTCTAGGCAGATGGCCCAGACCGCCCGCTCAGGACAGCGTGGCACCCCCGTTTCCGCCGCGAACCGCGAGGGGAAAGGATGGGCATGTGAGTGATGCCGGCGAATTCATCGACCTCTCGCTGCAGCGGGAAGCTTCCTGGCGCCGTGCCGAGGAGCTGCAGTCGCGGCTGGAAATGGAGCCAGGGGGCAGCGGCCTCCGGTTCTACGGCACCTCCGTGGGTGCCGTGCGCGGCACGGTCCGGGATGCCGGCCGCCGCTATTCCGGGCTGTCCCGCGATGAGGTCACCGCGCTGTGTTCCGAACTGTGGGGTTCGGAGCTGTGGGGCTCCGAACTGTTGACCGTGCCGGTTTTCGAGCGCCGGCTGGCCGCGGTGGTCCTGCTGCAGGCCAATGTGAAGGTTTTGACCAACTCCGACCTCACCCGCTTGGAGGGCTTCATCCGGCAGGCGCGCATGCGGGACCTCGTGGATCCGCTCGCCGTCGACGTCGTCGGGCCCTTGGTGGACGGCCTCGACGTTCTGGCCAGGGTGCGGGCTGACAGTGTGCTGGACCGGTGGGTGCGCGAGCCGGACGCCTGGCTGCGCCGGGCTGCGCTGCTCTCGCCGCTGCTGGCGCTGCGCGCGGGCAAGGGGGACTGGGACAGGTTCGTCCGGCACGCCAACGCGGTGCTCGGCGGCCCTGGCGGGCCGTTCGACGCCGACGCTGACGCCGACGCCGAGGGGCGTGCGGCCCGGGACGCGGTCTCCCGGGTCCTGGCAGAGATGGCAAAGCGGAGGCCGGAGCTGCAATTCACGCCTCTTGGAGATTGACGATCCGACCCAACTACCGCCGATCGGCTGTAGTTCAGATATTCAGACTTTCGGATCTCCCGGACCGCCCGGATCGCCCTGCCCGACGGCGCTGCCGGCTTCCCCGGACCTGCCCCCGGTATTTGCCGGCAACGCGAACGTCCTGGCCGCCCGTGACCCGGCCACAGCGCCCGCGGCGATGGTGACCAGTGCACCCACCAGCAGGGCAGCGGCCTCCCCGGGGAGCAGGACCTGCAGCTGCGTGCCGATGCTCGCCGCCGCCACCGGCACGCCAAGCTGGGCCGCCGACAGCACCCCGAGGGGCAGCGGGAGTCCCAGGAACGCCAGGCCGGCGTGCGTCAGCAGGGCCCCGGCTCCCAGGGCCAGGCCGAGGGCAATCATGTCAGGATGCCCGGCCAGGTCCTTGAGCGTCAGCGATGCACCCAGCCAGACGAAGAACACCGGGCCAAGGAAACCGTCGCTGAGCGCGAACAGTTGCCGGGCCAGCCGCCTCGGTTCGCCGACGGCAGCCATCACCAAACCGAAGGAAAAGCCGGCCATCATCACCGACACGTTGCTGTACGTCGCCAACGCGGCGAGTGTGAACAGCACGGCCAGCTGGATCCGTAGCTCAAGGGCAAACTTGCGGTTTTCCGAGAGCCGGTGCACGCGCCCGCGGATTCCTCTGCCCTCCAGCCAGCGCAGCACAAAATAGAGTGCCACCGCGCAGCCCAACACCGTCAGTACGCCTAAAGCCGCGCGGCCGGCGTGGGGCGGGTCCACCAGGAGCGGCAGCGCCACAATGCAGGCTGTGTCGGCGATCGCCACCTGCGCCGTCATGGCGATGACATCAGGGCCACCCAGACGCAGGGAGTCGACGACGGGAAGCACCAGGGCGGCCGACGAGGACGCCAGCAGCACGATGTAGAGGGGAGCATGTCCAGTCCCGAACAGCAGTCCGATGCCGGTTCCGACTGCCACTGCGGCCGCGGCGGCCGCAATGGCCCGGCGGGAGCCGCTGCCGAGGGCGGGCCGGATCTGCGGATCCCTCACCGGAACATGGGTGCCGGCTACAAACATCATCAGCGCAAATCCGATGTTGGCCAGCAGGCTGAACGTTGGGTCCGCGGGGTCCACCAGGGCCAGTCCCGAGCGGCCGATCGCGATGCCGGCCAGCAGCTCACCCAGCATCACCGGCAGCCGCCAGCGCACCGGCAGGGCCAGCAGGGGGCCAGCCAGGGCCACGACGGCGATCAGCGCCAGGGACAGAAATGTCACGGCTCGCCGCGGCCTGCCTGCCCCGGACCCGACCGCCGCTCCACCACCGCGTAGGCCTTCCCGTCCAGGAAGGCCCAGTCATTGACCACCATGTACCCGAGCGCGTCCACCCGATCATTCAGAACGTGCTCGTCGAAGCCTCCATCGCGCGGTTCCGCGTCCCATGTGGTCACGTGGACGTCCCCGCCGTCTAGGATCAGCAGCTCGGTGTTGATGTCGAAATCCTCTTGGGGCTGTTTGCTCAACTGGCAGATGGCGACACAGTGGCTGTTCATTTCGGGCCTCCGCTTCGGCGTGGTGCTGATGGCATCATCCTATGTTCGGAATAGGCGYCGCCCTATGGGCAATTCGGGGACGGCACAGTGCCCCCGTTACCTGAATGTGACATTCGGGTGCGGTTCGCGCTACGGTTGATGAGTGCCTGTTGTCTCCGATACGGGCGCTCCCCAGCCGATTGCCTAACTCTGCCGCGGCCCGGGGGTAACTCGCATCAACGTCCGGCAGAGACGGGGAAACCACTTTTGATCTGCTGATATGCAGGTCTTGGGGTGAAGCCGCACAGTGCCCGCCACGACGGGCCCGGGAGTGCGGCCGGGTGCCTCCCATCCGAATCCGACAGCTCACCTCGCAGGCATTGGGAGAGGCTACATTTTTCATGACTTCAGTCAATACTTTTGCGCGCCATGCCGCCGTCCTCGTCGCCGCATCCGGCCTGGTCCTGACCAGCGGAATGGCCGCCAACGCAGCTACTGCGCCTGTGCAGCGTGACTCCGCCCCGGCGTCGAATATTAACGTCAAGGGACAGGTCAGCGCCCCCGTCAGCGCCGATTCAAGCGTCAAGATCAGCTTCGAGCGCCCCGCAGTCGATTCTGTCGCCGCGCCGGTCATCGAGCAGCCCGTTGCGCCGGCGCTGGCTCCCGCAGCAGCCCCGGCAGCAGCGCCCAAGGTGGCAGCCAAGGCAACCGTCCAGGTGCAGGCCGCTCCGGCCGCAGCTCCGGCTGCAGCCCCGGCCGCTGCCGGTGGACGCAACGCCATCATGCTCTCGGCCGCGTACAGCCAGCTGGGCATCACCCAGGACTGCACCGCCATGGTGGAAAAGGCCCTTGGCGCTGCGGGTAAGCCTGTTGGCGACATCGGTCCCCGCGCGTTCCTTGGTCTTGGAACCGTTGTGGCCACGCCGCAGCCCGGCGACATGGTGGTCCAGTCCGGCCATGTGGGCATTTACGCCGGCCACGGCCAGGTGGTCAGCGGCGGCATGAACGGCTCGAACCAGACGATGGTTCACCCGCTGTCCTGGCTCACCGCGACCGGTGGCGTGACCTTCGTCCGCGCCTAAGCCGCACGGCCCCTCCCGGGGCCAGGCAGGCCGGGAAGACCGGCGATCGATTCCCTTGGGGGCAATCGATCGCCGGTCTTTCCTGTCTCCGCCGTCGGGGATCCGGGATCCGGGTGGGCGTCTTTCCCCGGCACAGGATCCTCAGGGATTCCCGCTCCCACTGAGCGGAAGCGTCAACTTCATGACGGTTCCCTCGTCGCCCGTCGCGGCCACCTCCACGGTGCCGCCGGCAGCGACGGCAATCTCACGGACCAAGGCCAGGCCGATGCCAAAGCTCCGCTGTCCCTGTGAGCTGCCGTTGCCGGCGGTCCTCACGAACCGGTCAAAGATCCGGGCCTGATCGACGCCGGTGATTCCGGTCCCCGAGTCCGCGACGGTGATCACGGCGCGTCTGTGCTCGACAGAGGTCGTGATGGACACGTGGCCGCCCGGAGGCGTGTGGGCCAGCGCGTTGTCCGCCAAGGCCAGCACGGCACGGCGCAGCGCATTCTTCTCGATCCGGGCCAGCGGCCGGGCATCGGCGGAGAAATCCAGGCGCACCTTCCGCTGCTCTGCCACCGGCTGGAGGCTCCCGGCGACGCTGGCGGCAGCGTCGGCAAGGTCGGCAGGCGGTGCGGAGCGGTCCGGGGCCGCCGCGGTCGCTGCGAGGAGCAGTTCGTTGACAATCCCGGTCAGCGTCGCGGCGTCCTCCCGGATCCGGGCCAGATCCTGGCTCTGCCTGGAACCGGGCACGGTGTTGCGCTGGGCCAGCTGGATCCTGGTGTCCAGGATGGTCAAGGGGGTACGCAATTCGTGGCTGGCGTCCTGGACGAAGCGCCGCTGCCTGGCCAGTGCGTCACCGAGGGGACGGATGGCGCTGCGCGCGCTGAGCCACCCGACGATGCCGGCCAGCAGGATTCCTGCCACCCCGGCGATGACCATGGCTTCGAGGACATCCTTGGAATCCAGGTACGCGAAGGCCGTTCCGGCCGCTGCCGAGCCCGGCACTTCGGGATGGGCCAGTTGATTCATGAGGTACAGCGCCGTGGCCGCGAGGAGCCCGAGAACCATGACCGCGCACGCGGCGCTGATCCGCAGCGCGACCTTGAGGGAGGCCCTGCGGAGGATGGAGTGGTCCGGATTTCCGCCGGCGGGCCCGCCCTCACTCATGCGCATCGCCTATCTGGTATCCGAGGCCGTGCACCGTGCGGATCACGGCTTTGGAGATTTTCCGGCGCAGGTGATGAACATAGGTATCGATCACGCCGGGCTGCTCCGAGACGTTGAAGCACGCCGCGAGGAGCTCGTCCCGGGTGAAGACGCGGTCCGGTTCCGCGGCCAGGGCTGCCAGCAGTTGGCCTTCCTTCGCGGTCAGCGACACCGTTTGCCCGTAGACGGAACGGACGGAACGCTGGGTCGGGTCCAGTTCCCAGTCCCCGATCGCCACCGGTGCCGGGGCCGAGGGAGGGAAGGTCCGCGTCAGTGCGCGCAGGCGTGCTGCCAGTTCACCGGCGTCGAACGGCTTGGTCACATAATCGTTGGCGCCGGCGTCAAGGCCCCTGACCTTTTCGTCGGCATCGCCCAGCGCGGTCAGGATCAGGATGGGCGTGGCAATGCCTTTCGACCGCAAAGCCGCGATGAGGGCGATGCCGTCCATGAAAGGCAGCCCGCGGTCGACCACCATGACGTCCCAGCTCCCGGTCAGCCCCTGGTGGAGGCCATCACGGCCGTTGGTGACCAACTGGACCCGGTAGTCCGGGTCCAGGAGCTCGGCGATGAGCGGTCCCAGAACGGCGTCGTCCTCGACGAGCAGCAGGGACGGGCGGTCAGCAGTAGTCATGTCAGCTATTCTTCCGCGGCCATTTCCTCAGTCCGCAGTCCGTCCCCGGTTCCCGCGGCCGTGTCGCTTGCCGCTGCGACTGAGGCTACTGCGGCTGCGCCGCGGCTGTTGCGGCGGCGCTTGAGGAGCTGCACCACCCACGGCACGACGGAGATGAGGACCATGGCGACGGCGATGACGTCAATATTCTTGGCGACGATGTCAAAGTGTCCCAACCAGGTGCCAAGCATCGTCACGGAGACGGCCCACGCCGCCGCGCCGGCGACATTCCACAGGGTGAAGGACTTGTACTCATAGCGCGCGATCCCGGCGGTAAGCGGAGCAAACGTCCTGACCATGGGGACGAAGCGGGCCAGCACGACGGCGGCCCCGCCGTGGCGGCGGAAGAAGTCCTCCGTAGTGCTCAGGTGTGCCGTCTTCAGGATCCGGGCATCGTCCTTGAACCATCGCCGGCCAAATTTCCGTCCCAGCATGTAGCCGACCTGGTCCCCAGCGACGGCAGCCGCGGTGACGACGCCGATCAGCACCGGCAGCGTCAGGTGCAACTGCTGGTGCAGAAGGCCTGCGGTGAACAGCAGCGAGTCCCCGGGCAGGAAGGGAAAGAGCACGCCCGATTCGATGAAGACCATGAGCGCGATGACGCCCAAAGCGGCCGGGCCCAGCCCGGCGAGCAGGCTTGCCGGGTCCAGCAGTGAGGGCGTACCGGCGGCGTGGGCGGCCGGCAGGAAGGCAAAGACGTCCAAGACGGGCATGCTCATTTCTCCTCAATACTTAGCGGCCGGACGCCGGAAGAGGCACCAAGTCGATCCGCGACCCGCGGCGCCACAAGGTTCCAGAGTCCCGTAAGCAGGACCACCGCGGCGCTCGCGGCCAGGAACGACGCCGCGACATCGGTGGGGTAGTGGACGCCGATATACAGCCGCGACCAGGCGACGACGAGTGCCAGCGCTGCCGCACCGAAGGCGGCGATCTTGGCCCAGCGGGTTCCCCGGGCCAGGAAGTACAGCGCGAAGCCGAGTGCCACCGCAAAGGACACGTGGCCGCTGGGGAAACTGTCGGAGCCGGTTTCCGGAGCCAGGGGATCGAACAGCAGGGCGGGGTTGGGCCGCTGGCGGGCCACGATGATCTTGAAGAATTCACTCGCCACCCAGCCGGAAGTTGCCACGAGGCCGAAAGCGAGCGCCTTGACCAGGCCGCCACGGAACAACCAGATGCAGAGCGCAGCGGCGCCAATCAGCGAGAGACCTGCCACCGGGCCAAAGACGACATTCAGCGCCATCGCGACGGCGGTAAGGGCGGCGACATGGTGGTGGCTCAGGTCCTGGTCGACCCCGAGTTCGGTGGCGCTATAGCCCGGCGTCAGCTGCGCCGCCAGGCCCAGTGCCACGACGGCAGCGGACAACAGGACGCCCAGCACTAACCAGTGCCGGACCTGGGGGAGGGCCCACAACCGCGGTGCCGCGGTGGGACGGACGGCGTCGGGACGCATGGCCGGACGGCTAAGTGCTCCATCGCGGCTTGGTGCTGCATCGCGTCTAACAGGGGCGGGTCCAGTCATGGGATCCTCCGGCTCGGGACAAGCGCCCGGACAGGCGCCTGCTCCCACTCTTCCGCCAGGCTGTTAAGAAACGCTTAAGAAGTGCTGTGCCGAGGTGTCGCCAGGATGATTTTCCGCATCTCCGCTCCTGACGTTTCCTCCAGAGTACGCCGCGGCTTTGCAGGGCAGACGCACTTATTCTCGAATACGTGCCCTTGCGCGGGAAGCCGCAAGCGGGAACAATGCAGGGAACCTATGGCCCCACCGCGGTCAGTCACCTTCGGGGAAGTACGATGCCTGCGAACGATTCGAACACCAGCCCAGGGCCGGTCCGGATGCCTGAGCCGACGCCGCGCCACTACCGCTCCGGCGGGCACCGGACAAGCGACGGATCCCAGCCCGGCCCGCGGTCCCTCGCCCGGCGCGAGGGGAGGATCCGGCGGCAGTATCTGACGGCGGCCGCCGTCGCACTTGCACTTGTAGCTGCCGGCGGCGTGTATGCAGGCGTCCAGGCAGGGCTACCGGCTGACCCGCCGGCCGCTGCGGCGACGCCGTCAGCCGCCGATGCCGGCCGGACAGCTCCGACGGCATCTGACCTGCCCGCAACTGCTTCGCCCGTGGCGACCACCGTCCCGGCGCCCGCCGCGAAGCCCGCTGAGCTCCCCGCCGTGCCTGCCGTCGCGGTCCCGGCCATTGATCCCGAACTGGACAGCCAGATCAACGCGATCATCGCGGCCAACAGTGCCTATGCCCTGGGGGTGTCCTTGATCGATATCTCCGACGGCGTGGTCCACGGCTATGGGGCCCAGGACAAGTTTGTGGCCGCCAGCACGGCAAAGATCCTGGCCGCGTCGGCGTATTACCACCTCGTGGAGACCGGCCGCGCCTCGCTGACGGCCCCGATGGGCGCCTCGACGGCCGGCGCCCAGATCCGCCAGATGGTCCAGCAGAGCAACAACGATTCGTGGGCGCTGATCCTGCGGGCGGTTGGCCAGCGGGGCATCACGGATTACGCCGCGTCGATCGGGATCACCTATGACCGCACAGTGAACCTGCTGACCCCCGCAGAAATGGCCAGGACCCTCCATCTGCTCTACACGGGAAAGCTGCTCAATGCGCGCAACACCGCCCAGCTCTTGTCCTATATGCAGAACACCAACTTTGAGACACTGATCCCGCCTGCGGTTCCGCCCGGGGTAGGGATTCACCATAAGTATGGGCTGCTGTTCGGAAACCTGCATGACGCCAGTGTCCTGGACAGGGGCGGCCGGGCCTTCGTGTTCGTCGTGTACACCCGCGGCAAAAATTACTCGGATATGGGCCCCCGTACCCAGATCATTCAGCAGCTCACCCGGACTGTGACCGCCGCGTTGTTCTGAGAGTGCCATTGGTCTTCAGGACCGGGCACAGGACCTTTCGGTGGCCCTTTCGGTGGTGCCGTAGACGTCAGGGCTGACCTCATAGCCGTGACGGTCCTGCGCCAGGGCCCGCTTGTTGACGGCGGCCAGGGCAGCCGCATCCAGCGTCGTTGTGGAGTCGAGGTCCAGGACTTCCTGGCTGTCCCCACCGGAGGCCGTTACTTTGAAGTTCCCCTGTCCGGCGCGGTAGTACTTCTGCTGATGGCCGGCCGATGGCCCTTCGAGGGGGTTGAACTCGTCGATCTTCAGAATATTGGCTTTCCGGCTCACCACCTGGCCGCAGTCCAGGAAATCAATCGAGGGCGCTGACCCCTCCGTATAGGGGCCAAATCCTTTGGAGGGATGACCCAACATGGCAATGCCGGCCCGCGCCTTGTCGACCCCGGCGATGAACGTGCTGGGGGCACCGGCAAATTTGCCTGATTCAAGCTCCTCCGGGTACTCGCCCAATAGCCAGACCGCCCCCTTCCTGGTTTGGGCAAAGAAGGCCAGTTCGGATTCTTCAAGGACACCGTCGGAATAGTCGCGGTCCCACAGGACAACCGTGCGAACTCCATCCACCACCTTTGTCAGGCCCGTCACGATTGACACCACGCGGTGTGCGTGCACCTCCGGCGGGCTCGTGGTGAGGTCTGTGACGCGGCCGGTGAACTCGGATCGGGTTCCCGGTTTCATGGGTAGCCAGGTGTTATCCACCTTCGGCTCGTCCGGGAAATGTCCCGCCTTAAAGTCGGGGAGCGAGCCCGGGCCGCAGTCGGTCGCGGCGCCGGCCTGGGCGGGGCCGGTGCCGGCCTGGGCGGCGCTGGCTATGAAGAGTGACAGCGGCAATGCCACGAGAGAACTGACTACGGCAATGCTTTTGCGGATCATCGTACATTCCTCTGAGGCGTTCCTTGCTGGGTTCCTTGGGGGCCGGGACGGCCTCTGGCCGCGGTCAAACGGTCACCGGCCCGGCGGCAGCGCCTTCCCTCTCACGGGTCTTCCTGGACTTGGCGAACCGGAGATAGAGCGAGGGCACGATGAACAGATTGAGCAGGGTGGAGGTGACCAGGCCGCCCAGGATGACGACGGCCATGGGGTGTTCAATTTCATGGCCCGGGATGTTGCCCATGACAACCAGGGGTACCAGGGCCAGCGCGGTGGCCAGGGTGGTCATGAGAATCGGCGAGAGCCGCTCCGCCGCCCCGCGCATCACCAGGGCGCGGCCGAAGGTTTGGCCTTCATAGGTTTCCAGATGCTGGCAGTGGTTGATCAGCAGGATGCCGTTGCGCGCAGCGATCCCCATCACTGTGAGGAAGCCAACGAGGGACCCGAGGGACAGGACTCCGCCGGTCATGAAGGCGGCTATGACCCCGCCCACCAGGGCTACGGGCAGCGTCAGCAGCGACAGGACTGCCAGCCGCCAGCTGCGGAAGGACGCCTGCAGCAGCAGGAGAATCAGGACAAGTGCCGCCGCGGAGTAGATCATCAGGCGGTTCGTTGCCGCCTCGCGTTCGGTGTATTCGCCGAGCAGCTGCACGCTATAGCCGGTGGGGAGCTCCAGGCTCTCCAGCCGCGACTTCAACTCACCGGCCACGGTTCCCAAGTCCGCTCCGTCGGCCAGGAAGGATCCCACCTCCACACGGCGGGATCCGTTGGTGCGGTCGATCTGGTTCGGCGTCGCCTGCAGGCTCACGTCGGCGACGTCGGCGAGGCGAACCCGCGTTCCACTGGGCGTATCGATGGGCAGATCCTCGATGGCGGTGACGGATGAGCGGGTGGCCGGGGTGCTCCATACCTGGACGTCGTAGGCCCGGCCGTCCCGGAAGACGTCGCCGACTTCCTCACCTGCCACGAGTGTCGCGGCAGCACGGCGGACGTCGCCCGGTTTGAGGCCGTACTTCTGCGCCGCGGCCAGGTCAACCTTCACGGCGATCTGGGGGACTTCCACCTCGAGGGAGACATGCGGGTTTTGGGTTCCCTGGATCGAGTCCATGATTGTCTTGACCCGTTGCGCCTGTTCCCGGAGCACGTTGAGGTCGTCTCCGTAGACCCGGACCAGGATGGGCTCGCTGGCGCCAGTGATGACCTCTTCAATCCGCTCCTTAAGATAGGTCTGGACGTCACGGTGCAGCCCCGGGTAGCCTTTGACCACTTCCTCCACAGCGGCCACTGTCTCGTCGTAGTCGGCGTGGCGGTCGATGCTGATCCAGTGTTCGCCGGCATTGACACCGACGATCTCGTCGGCCGCGAATGCCTGCCCGATGTGCGTTCCGCAGTTCAGGACGCCGGGGACCTTGAGGAATTCCTCGCAGCCGCGCTGGGAGATCCTGAACTCTTCCGCGGCGGAGGTTCCCGGTTCCGAGATCCAGTGCATCAGGAAGTCCCTTTCCTTGAACGTGGGGAACAGGGACGAACCCATCAGGGGAGCCAGGACCAGGCCCACGACCGCCAGGACGCCAAAGCCTGCGTAGCCGATTCGGGGCCGGTTCATGGCCTTGGACAGGGCGGCGTGGTAGCCGCGTTTGAGCACACGGACCAGCGGCGCATCGCGTTCTTCCAGTTTGGCGTTGCCCAGCAGAATCAGGGCAAGGGCCGGCGTCACTGTCAGCGCCACGAGCATGGAGGCAAGGACAGCCAGGGTGTAGGAGACGGCCAGTGGCCGGAAGAAGACGCCGGTCAGTCCGTCCAGGAAGAAAATCGGTACAGCGGCGACCACAATGATCAGGGTCGCGTAAACGATCGGGCTCCGCATTTCGAGCGAAGCTTTCAGGACCACTGATGCCGCGGATTCGTCACTGCCCCGCGCGCGGCGCTGCCGGAGCCGGCGCATGATGTTCTCGACGTCGATGATCGCGTCATCGACCACGACGCCCACCGCAATGACCAGCCCCGCGAGGACCATCGTGTTGATCGAACTCGACGTGAAGTAGAGCACCAGTGCGGCTGTGAGCAGGGACAGCGGAATGGCGATGATGCTGATCAGGGCAGTGCGCCATTGGAACAGGAACGCGACGAGGATCATGACCACCAGCAGGCAGCCCAGCAACAGCGCGATGCTGAGATTGGAGATCGCCTCCTCAACGAAGCTGGCGGGGCGGAAGATCGTGGTGTCGAAGTTGATACCGCTCAAACCCGGCTGCAGCTCGTGGAGGGCCTCCTCCACGCCCTTGGTCACGTCCAGTGTGTTGCCCCAGGGCAGCTTCTCGACGATCAGCATGAGCCCGTGCCCGTTGTTGATCACGGCATCACCAATCAGCGGCTGATGATCCTCAACAACCTGGGCAACATCGCCCAGATGCAGCGCCACGCCGTCCTTTTCCCGAATGGTCACCTGGGCCAGATCCGCGGGAGTCTGGATCGGCTGGACGTGGCGGACCCCCATCCTCTGGCTCGGACTGTCGATGAAGCCGCCCGTGCCGATGAAGCGTCCGGGCGAGTACTTCAGCAGCCCGGCGTCGAGGGCGCCGGCGGTGACTTCCATGACCTGGTTGAGGGAGACGTTCTGGGCCTTGAGCTTGTCAGGTTCCACCTGGACCTGCAGCATCTGGAGCCGCTCGCCCCAGATGGCCACGTTGGCCACCCCGGGGACCCTCAGCAGCCGGGCCCGGATGGTCCAGTAGGACAGCATGGACATTTCGATGAGCGAATGTTCCGACGACGTCATACCGATCTTCATCACGCGGCTGGTCGCGGACAGCGGCTGCAGCATCACCGGCGGGGCCGCCCACGTGGGCAGCGCCGCGGTCACCGAAGCCATCCGTTCCGATACAAGCTGACGGGCGTTGAGCAGGTCAGTGCCCTGATGGAAGAGCAGCACGATCGAGGACAGCTGAGGTACGGACTTGGACCGTATCTCGTCCAGGCCCGGCATGCCGCTCACGGCGGCCTCGATGGGCACACTGACGAGCTCCTCGACTTCCTGGGCGGTCAATCCGAGGCATGCGGTCTGGATTTCCACGCGTGGCGGGGCGAATTCCGGGAAGACATCCACGGATGCGGCGCCCAATTGCAGGGAACCCAGCAGCATTACGGCGCACGCGAGGGCGACAACAACCGTCCTGAAACGGAGGCTGATTCCGATGAGCCAGCGCATGTCACTCGGCCGTATCGAATTCGGTGCCGAGAAGTTCCTCCGCGCCTGTCGTGACTACCACGGTCCCGGCCGGCGGTCCGTCCGTCAGGACGGCAACTTCGCCGTTGATGCGCTGGACCGTGATGGCCTGGCGGACGTAGACCCGAGGCTCAGGGTTGGTGTAGACCCACGCCTTGCCCGAGCTGTCGTACAGTATGGCCCCGTAGGGGACCGTGAGCTTCCCGGTCTGGGGATCCACTGCAATGACAGCCGTCGCGATCCCGACCCGTTCGACGGCGTGGTCGGTGAGGGTGAGCCGGTGAAGATCCGTGCCGGGGACTTCAGCGATCGCCGCCGGTTCGCCTTCGGACGGTGCGGCCTCCGGCGCCTGGGCGCAACCTGTGGCGGAGAGCGCCGTGAATACTGTCACGAACAGCGCAATGATGAAAACCGCGACCTTGTTGCCCCGCGGCGAAAGTGTCGAGTTCATGACGCATCCTGGCTTTCAGTTGATGCAGCGGCGCCCTGGCCGGTCCGCGCGCTGGGTGCTCGCTTCGGCTCGAACCGAAGCAGCACAGCGGGCACAACAAACAGGGTGAAGAAGGTTGTTGTCAGCAGGCCGCCCCAGATGATCACGGCAAGCGGCAGGATAATTTCCGTTCCAACGACGCCGCCCAGGAGGACCAGGGGCAACAGCGCCAGTGCCGTTATTACGGTCGACATCAGGACGGGTCCCAGCCTGTCCTTGGTTCCGCGGACCACCAGCGCAGGCCAGGGTGCCGAAGCATCCGTTGCCCGCAGGCTCCGAACCTGGCCTGTCAGCAGGAGGGCGCCGCGGACGGCGATTCCCAGGACTGCGGCGAAGGCGACCAGGGCGACCAGCGCGTTGACGCCGCCCGTGGCCTGGGCGGCCAGCACACCGCCGGACAGTGCCAGGATCAGGCCCAGGAAGAGCGGAGCGGCGAGCCGCCAACTCCCCGTTGCCGTTTGTAGCAGCACCAGGATGCCGGCCGCGGCAACCGCCGCGAGCAGCCAGAGCCACTGGTAATTGCTTTGCTGCTGGGCGTACTGGGTGAGGATCTCCGCGTGGTAGGACATCGGGAACTGCATCTGCTGCAGGCTCGCGTTGATGTCACGCTGGATATCGCCCAGCGGGCGTCCCTGGATCTCGGCTTTCACATCGATGCGGCGCGAAGTGTCATCGTGCAGGATCACGGACTCGTTCCCGACCATGGTCACCTGCGCGATGTCGCCGAGGCGGGCGTGC
Organism: Arthrobacter sp. P1_C12_2; assembly: GCF_056406415.1. Classification (NCBI taxonomy): domain Bacteria; kingdom Bacillati; phylum Actinomycetota; class Actinomycetes; order Micrococcales; family Micrococcaceae; genus Arthrobacter; species Arthrobacter sp. P1_C12_2. Next base: position 200,447 of record NZ_JBFUAF010000004.1, read on the forward strand.
CCGCCGTTGGGGGTGTCGATGATCAGGTTGCGGACGCTGTCCAGGCTGCTGCGGGTGGCCGCGGCACCCTTCACGATGACGGAGAAGACTTTCTGCTGTTCGTAGAGGTTGCCGACTTCGATGCCCTGCAGCAGGGCGGCAGCCGCGCGGCGGACGTCGCCGGGGACGACGCCGGCCTTTTGGGCCGCGGCGAGGTCCACCTTGACTTCGGCGATCGGCTGTTCGGCGGGCAGGTCGACGTGGGCATTAGCCACTCCGGCCGTGTGCTCCAGGATTGTTTGGACCTCCGCCGCCTTCTGCCGCAGGATCGTCGGGTCGAGTCCGAAGACCCGGACGGCAAAGCCGCTGTCGGCTTCTTCCCGGATCTGGTCGATGCGTTCCTGCGGATAGGTGGAGACTTTGCTGGTCAGGCCCGCGTAGCCGGCAATCACGCGGTCGACGGCGGTGGCCGTGTCGGCGTATGACGCGTCGGGGGCCACCGTCACCCAGAGCTCGCCGGAGCTGACGTCGCCGACCTGATCGGAGGTGATCGCGCGCCCGATGTGTCCTCCAACGTTGGCGACCCCCGGCACCGCGCGCAGTTCGTCGGCTGCCGCCTCGGTGATGCGGCTCATTTCCTGGTCCGAGGTGCCGGCTATCGCGCTCCAGTGCACCACCAGCGTCTTGTCCGCCAGGACGGGCACCACGGGATGGGTCCCGGCCAACTGGGGTGCGAGCGCCAGCCCGGCCAGCGCCACAACCGCGGCGGCGGCGAATACCCACCGGGTTTTCCCGGCCAAACGCTTCACGTACCGGCCGTAAGCGCCTTCAAGCCGCCTGAGGGACCGTCGCTCCGGGGCCTTGGAAGCGGCAGGAAGGACGAACGCGAGGGCAGCCGTGACGGTGATGGCGACGATCATCGAGACAACCAGTGCGATCAGGTAGCTCTGGACCAGGGGTCCGAACAGGGCACCGTTCTCACCCGGGATGAACAGCGCGGGCGTGAGGGCCAACGCCATGATCAGCAGTGAGTAGAGCATTGGCGTGCGGACTGCCCGCAGGGCGCCCGGGATCACTGAATCGCGCGGCTTCCCATCTTGTGCCGGCGTGGACTCCGTCCCGCCGTCGGCAGTTTCGGGCCGGGTTCTGGTCTCTTCCCGCCGTGCCCGGGCGATGCCGCTGAGGTCTTCCGCGACGTCTCCCACGATGACCGCCAGGGCCAGCACCAGGCCGGCCATGACCATGGTGTTCATCCCGGTGCCGCGCCAATCGAGCACCAGCGCCGCCGCGGTCAGCGACACCGGGATCGTAATGAGGCTGATCACGGCGGTGCGCCAGGAGCGGAAGAAGGCCCCAAACAAGGCGACAATGAGCAGCAGCGTCACCAGCAGGGCGGCGCCGAGCGTCCCGGTCTCTTCGTCGATAAAGGACGCCTGCCGGTAGACACTGGTATCGATCGCGACCCCGGGCAGGCCGGGCTGGAGTGCGTGCAGGGCCTCGTCAACGCCCCGGGTCACGTCCATCGTGTTGGTCTCCGGGAATTTCTCGATGACCAGCAGCAACTCGGCTTCCTTGCTCAGCAGGGCGTCGCCGATCAGCGGCTGGTGGTCTGTTGACACCGTGGCCACGTCTTTGAGCAGGAGATGGCCCGCCGGGCCCTCGATGGGGACCTGGCCCAGATCCTCCGGGGTGGTGATCGGCAGGACGTGCTGGACGCCGATCCGCTGGTGGCCCGTCTCGAAGAAGCCGCCGGTGCCGGGCGTGGAAGCCTCCAGGTAGCTCAGCGGCGAGACCCACACGGAGTTGCCGGTCGTCTTGATGATTTCGTCCAGCGTGACGCCCTTGGCTTCGAGCTTCGCCGGATCCACCAGGACTTGAAGCTGCTGGTCGCGCTGGCCCCAGATCGCCACGTTGGCGACGCCTGGCACGGCCAGGAGCCCGGGCTTCATGGTCCAGCGGGCCAGGACGGACATGTCGATGGCCGACATGTCCTTGGAGGTCAGCCGGATCATCATGACCCGGCTGGTCGAGGACAGCGGCTGCATCAGCACCGGCGCCGCCGAAACATTGGGCAGTGCGCGTGCCTGGGTCAGCCGTTCCGAAACCAGTTGGCGTGCGCGGAAGAGGTCGGTCCCCGGCTTGAATACCATCTGTATCGAGGACAGGCCCGGCACGGATTTGGACCTGATGGCCTCCACCCAGGCGACCCCGTTGAGCAGGTCGGCTTCCATGGGTGAGGTGATGAGCTGCTCAACCTCGGCGGCAGAGAGTCCCAGGGCTTCGGTCTGGATCTCCACTTGGGGCGGGGCAAATTCCGGGAAGGCGTCCACGGACATGCTCGGCAGGCTGGTGAGCCCGAGGGCCAGAATTCCCGCGGCCGCTGCCAGGACCAGGATCCGGAACTGCAGAACCCACCGGATTATTGCGCCCATCATGGCCGGTACCCCGCAGGTTCCACCGTGTTGCTTGGGCCCGCAGAACTGCGGCCATCGCGTCGGCGTCGCCGGTGGCCCGGGCCGACGGGCCCGGAATGTGAGGAGAGCGGGCGACGTGGTCCGGCGGTTGAACCGAACTCGGGGAAAAGGGTGCTGAATGCTTTTATTGCTGTGAAAAATGCCCGGTTGGTGTTCACGGCACGGCTCCTCAATCCAAGGCCATGGCGCCCCCCACCGTCAAGAGTCATAATGATCTTCGGGCACACAGGCGTCAATAGAGATACAGGTGATCGCCATGAAAGCAGTCGCAGGGGACCGCATCGTCATCCGGGGACACACGGTCGAATCCACGGACCGGCACGGCCAAATCCTTGAAGTGAGGGGGGTCGATGGTGCGCCGCCCTACCTCGTCAGGTTTGACGACGGCCACGAGACGATCATGTTCCCCGGTGGTGATTTCGTCGTCGAACGGCCCGGGAGCGGGCCCTAGGAGTACGGCCCTGGCGTCCCGGCCCTAGAAACTTGAGGAGCTCCCGGAGCCGGAGAAGCTGCCGCCGCTGGACCCGTACCCGGTGGTGGTGCCTCCGCTGCGCGCGCTGCTGACGCTGCTGACGCCGGTGTCGAAACCGGTGTTGAAGCTCGGGACCGAGAAGAAGTAGTAGGACGGGTACACCGTTCCGAGGATGCTCGGCTCGTACGTGCGACCGTATTTTGCCTTGGTTCCCGCCTGCGCGCTGTCCATTTCCTCGCGCATGAGCCCGGCTTCCTTCTCATTGCGGGCAAAGGCGTGGATCAGGGTGTCGGCGTGATTTTTCAACAGCTCCGAGAGGTGGGTCCGGGCGTCACGCAACCGGTCCAGCGCCGTTTCGGGTGTGATTGAGCCGTCCGCCAGTTCCGCCGACCAGCGCTCCAGGTCACGCTGGCTTTCATCGCGGAAGGCCCGCAGTGCCGCCGCCGTCGCTGAGGTTCCCTCGGCGCGGCGCCGGCTGAGCAGGTTTTCCACGCCGTCCAGGTCGCTGCGGAACGGCGCGAGCTGGCGGTCCCAGGCAGCAGGCCAGGACGAGCCTCGGTTGAGCAGGGCATTGGTATCGGCGATCACGTCGTCCAGCGCGTCGAGTTCGGCCGCGGCGTCGGCGTAACTCCGGACCAGTTTGAGGTTGGGCCGGCGGCTCAGGTCCCGGCTGCTGAGGGCGTGTACCTGGTTGGAAAGTTCGGTGGCTGTACCGTAGCGGTTCACGAACGTGCGGTGTTTTTCCAGCACCGTGCTCCCGTATCGGGACGACTCGGGAATGGTGCTGGCGTTGAGCTCGGTGACCTGCAGGTCCATGCTGACGTTGGCGTAGCTGGCGTCGCCCCGGGCCAGTTCCTTCCGGCTGGAGAGCCGGGTCCGCCACCGCACGACCAGCCACGCCGCGGCGCCGCAGACTGCGGCGGCCACTGCCGTCCAGGCCGTGACGAGGAAAGCTGTGGAACGGTACCACGGCTGGTTGATGAGTTCGGCGCCGCGGCGGATCCCGGCAATCGTGCCGTCGGTCCATTGCGCATCCCGGAGCAGCTCCTTGGCGGCGTTCTGGATGTCCTCGCGCTGTCCGGGCGGGACCTTCCGGTCCTCACCCATGTACGTCCCCACATGGCGGCCCACCGGATCGAGGGCGAAGATGAACAGACCGTCCGCCCACTTCTGCCCGTCGGCGCTGATCCATTCGGGATGTTCAGCGCGGGCGAACCGCAGGACTTCCTCGTTCAGGTTGTCCGCCGAAGTGCCGTTGTACGTGTAGATCGCAACTTTGGTGGGCTCATAAAAGTCGGTGGACTGTACCGCCGGCAGCAGCGTCCGCTGGTCCAAAACCCCGGCGCGGTCTTCAACCACGACGGCGGTCGGCGTCGTGGCGAGCGCCGCGGGAGCCCCGCCGAGAAGGCCGGCCATCAGCACAACCACAGCGGCGAGGGCCTTGCGCATGAATCCCATTTTCCGAGCGTAGTGGCTGGCTTCGGCTGCGCAAACAGATGGACTCTGGTCAGGCAATTGCGGGGGCGCTAATCTCATTCCGTGCCGGCTCCCCGGCCGGCCACACCAATGGAGAAATCAGGGATGCACCATGGCTGGCAAGTATGAGGTCTACAAGGATAAATCGGGCGGCTTCCGGTTCCGGCTCAAGGCCTCCAATGGCGAGGTGATCGCCTCCTCGCAGAGCTACAAGACCAAGGCGAGCGCCTTGGGTGGCGTCGAGTCCGTTAAGAAGAACGCGGACTCGCCGGTGGTCGATCTGACGGAAGCGGCAGCCGAGACGGGATGAAACCGCAGGTCAGGTGTCCAGTTGCGGCTGCCACCGCCTAGGATTACGGCATGTCAACCTATGAAGTAACCCGCAGCGCAGTCATTCCTGCACCGGCCCAGGACATTTTTCCGCTGGTCAACAGCTTCCACGAATGGACCAAGTGGTCCCCCTGGGAGGCCGTGGATCCCGCCATGGAACGGAGTTACTCCGGCAGCGAATCCGGCGTCGGCGCCAAGTACGCCTGGAGCGGGAACCGCAAGGCCGGCTCCGGCACCATGGAAATTGTCGATACCGCTGAGCCGCGCAACATCAAGATCCGCCTGGAGTTCACCAAGCCTTTCAAAGCGGTCAACCCCACCTCCTTCACGTTCACGCCCTCCGGTGACGGCACTCAGGTCACCTGGACGATGACCGGGGAGAACAAGGGCATGGGCAAGATCTTCGCCCTGTTCATGAACATGGACAAGATGGTCGGCGCAGACTTCGAAAAGGGCCTGGCCTCGCTGGCCGGCGCCGTCGCACAGCGAGAGGCCTGAGCAGGGACGGGGCCGGGCCGTCCTGCGACGAATCGTAATTCCCGGTACGTTGGCCGGTGAATTGCGGCAGTTCAGGACGGCCCGGCGGTCCGGACAAGTTCGGGATGATGAATCCGGGCGACCTCGGGGTGGGCCCGCAGCCAGCCTTTGAGCACGTTGGCGCCGTAGGACGCGAGCATCGGATTGTCCGGATCATCAGTGACCCCCCGGGTCCGGGCGGCGAGTGCTGGCGGAAGCGGCACCGGCCCAATGACGGCGTCAAGCCGGGGCGAGAAGAAGAAGGGGACGGTGTAGCGGTCGACGCCGGGCGGGGGCGCCTCGACGCGGTGGATGGTGGCGGCCAGGTAGCCCTGGGTTGCGACTTCGAGCATTTCGCCGAGGTTGACCACCAACGCTCCCGGATTCGGTTCCACCGGAATCCAGCTGTCGCTGCCCGGCGGGAGTACCTGCAGGCCGCCGACCTGATCCTGGAGCAGCAAGGTGACGAAGCCATAGTCCGCATGCGCGCCGACACCCTGCGGGCCGGCATCCGCGACGACGCCGCCGACATAGTGGACTAACTTGGCCATCCAGGCCGGTGAGTCCCGGAACGGTTCGTCGAAGTATCCTTCCGGCAGTTCCAGCGACACGGCGATGGCGCTGAGCAATTCTGCCCCGACGCGGGACATCCGCTCCGCCCAGGCCATGCACACGGTGCGCAGCTCGGGCAACGCCCGGTCCGGCAGCAAGTTCGGCCCCTGGACCAGCCAGTATGGCTGATCCGGCGGGTAGTGCTTGACGGCGGGACGCTCGGGTCCAAAATCGAGCTGCTCGCGGGCGTCCGGACGCCCCTGGGTGATTTCGTGGCCCAGCCGCGTGTAACCGCGGAAATGGGGCGAGAGCCGGTTATCCAGTTCTAGTCTTGCCTCAAGGGGGAGCTCGAAGAACCGCCGCGTGACCTCGAAGAGTTCGTCCACCTCGGCGGCAGAGGCTCCGTAACCCGTCAGCTGGAAGAAGCCCACCCGGTGCGTGGCGTCGCGCAGGGCATCAATAAACGCCGGGTCAAAGGTGCCGTCCTGACCCCTGGCGGTGCTCAGGTCGAGGAGCGGAATTGAATCCGATGGTGCGCTCATGAGTGCAAAGTACCACCACCGCTGTCACTACTGAACTCATTCCCAGCAACCGTGCAGACACCTCGCAGGCATTCTTGACCGCGGTGTGAAAGAGTGCAACCACTGGAGCCGCCATTGCCACGCTGATCGGTCAATCAGAAAGCCGGAATCCATGAGCCGGAAAGCCACGAAAAGTCATCGACGAATCGCCGCGCGATTGCTTATTGCAGCAGTCCTCGTGGTGTCGGCTGCGGCGTGCGAGCCTGCGCCGCCGGGCGGCAGCCCTTCTCCCACTGCCGGGGGCACGGCCACCGCCCGGGCCGGGTCGAAGCCGGGGCACGTGTTCGTGATCAATCTGGAGAACAAGGGCTACGACAAGGTGTGGGGTGCCGGCTCTGAGGCTCCGTACCTGTCCCAGACGCTTCGCAGCCAGGGCGTCCTGCTTTCCAAGTACTACGGGATCGCGCACAACTCGAACCCGAACTACTTGGCCCAGATCTCCGGGCAGCAGTCCAACGCCATGACCCGCGACGACTGCCCCACCTACGCCCCGTTCGAGCTAACGGGGACGGCCTCGCTCGGCCAGGCGGAGGGCGCCGGCTGTGTCTATCCGGCGTCGGTCCCCACTGTCGCCGGGCAGCTCAGCGCCGCCGGCAAGACCTGGAAGGGCTACATGGAAGACATGGGCACGCCGTGCCGTCATCCCGAGCTTGGCGGGAAGGACGGCAGCCAGGGCGCCAAGGTTGGCGACCAATACGCAACGCGGCACAACCCGTTCGTGTACTTCGAGGCCATCACCTCGTCACCGGACTGCCAGAGCAACGTGGTGGACTTCGGGGAACTCCGCGGCGACCTCCAGTCGGTGGCCACCACGCCGAACTTGTCCTACATTTCGCCCAATCTCTGCAATGACGGCCACGACAACCCCTGTGTCGATGGCAGCGCGGGGGGACTGGCCGCCGCCGACAGCTGGTTGAGCCAGCAGGTCCCGGCAATCCTGGCCTCCCCGGCCTTCCAGCAGGACGGGATGCTCGTCATCACCTTCGACGAATCCGAAGGTAAGACTGTGGGGCCGTCGGGGCTGCTTCCCGGAGGGACAGCCGGCGGCAGGATTGGTGCACTGGTCCTCTCGCCGTTCACCGCGGGCGGCACGACGTCGGACCGGGCCTACAACCACTTCAGCCTCCTGGCGAGCATCGAAGACGCCTTCTCCCTCCCGCGCCTCGGGTATGCCGGGGCGCCGGGCCTGAACAGCTTCGGCGAGGACGTCTTCAACGCGGGCTCCTAGGGGCGCCCCCGGCCGCCGGGACCGACCCGGCAGGAGCAGCCGCTAGCTGGCCGCGTGCTCCGCACCGTTGCCGTTACCGTTGCTGTCCTGGCCGTATTCGGCCGAGATCAGGATGGGGAGGTGATCTGAGGCGCCACGGGGCAGAGTCTCGACGCTTTCGATCTCCAGCCCCTGGGACGTGGCAAAGTCGAAATGGCCCTTGAAGACCTTGTACCGGGTGTAGGTCCGGCGGTCACTCATCGTCAGGTCGTAGCCGGCGTCCTTCATCTTCGCTGTCAGGGACTTGGTGAAGAACGGATAGTTGAAGTCACCCACCATCAGCGACATCAGGCCGCCGCCCATGCTGAGCAGCTCGGCGTGGGCGGCATGGATTTGGTTCCGCCGCAGGGAGTTCGACGCCGTCAGCGGTGCCGCGTGGAAGGAAGCGATGACGAGCTCGTGGTCGGTCTCGTTGTCGGTCACGCGCGTGCCGATGAGCCGCTCGTGCGCCGGGGAGAGGACGCGGTCGTGGAGGGACTTCTTTAAGGCGAACGTCTGGGTGTCGTAGGCCGTGAAGCGGTCCTTGCGGTAGTAGATCGCCAGGCCCAGCCGGTTGCCCTTGGTGGCATCGGCCAGGTGCAGATCCCCGATGGTTTCCGGCAGATCGTCCGTGTCGCACTCCTGGAGGCACAAAGCGTCAATCTCGAAATCGCGGGCCAGATCGACCAGCTCGCCGCTGGCGTTGTGCTTGCGGAGGTTGTAGCTGATGACTCTAATCAGGGGGAGCACCTCTTCGGATGATAGTTGCGGACGCTGTGACCGAGTCTACCCAGTCAGGCTGGCCGAACCCTGACCATTGACACGGCCGCCGCCGCCGGCGTCGGGGTCTGCCGCGCGTTCGGGCCCCGGTGACTGCAGCGCCGGTAACTGCAGCGCCGGGCGGTGGGCGCTTGAGGCGATAGGGTGGTGGAATTCTCCGATGGAAGCTGCGAAAGGTCGACGTTGACTGCTGAACTCCCTGTTCTGGCCAAGGGCGATTTCTACTATGAGGTTCTGGGGGAAGGGCGGTTCCGCTCGACTATTCACTCCCAGGGCGCGTGGAACGAACACGAGCAGCACATGGCCCCCGCGTCCGGGATCATGGCCGACGCACTGGCCAGGCATGAGCCCCGCGAGGACATGCGCATGGCGCGGCTCAGCTACGAAATCCTCGGGCTCATCCCCGGCGGCGAGTTCGAGGTCGTGACCTCCACCCTGCGCCCGGGCCGGACCATCGAGCTGGTGCAGGCCGAGCTCGTAGCCGGCGGCCGCACGGCCATCCGAGCCACGGCCTGGCGGATGATCACCTCGGACACGTCCGCCATCGCGGCTTTCGAGGATCCCCGGATTCCCGCGCCGGAGGACTGCGAACCGTACGACGCCGCAAGTATCTGGCCCGGCGGCTACATCGCCTCACTGCACATGCGGATCGCCGAGGGCCACCGGGCGGGCTCGGGAACAGTCTGGCTCCGCACTGACTACCCGCTGACCGACCAGGCAGACAGCGGCGACCTCGCCCGGCTGATCGGCCTGGTGGACACGGCCAACGGAATCGCCGCCCGGGTCCCGCCGGGCAAGGGCAGCTACGCCTTCCCCAACCTGGACCTGCAGATCCACATGTACCGGCAGCCGGAAGGGGAGTGGCTGGGGCTGGACAACGAGGTCTCGTTCGGCACGGACGGGATCGGGCTGACCTCCACGGTGCTGCATGACCTCACGGGTCCGTTCGGCCGCGCGGAACAGATCCTGACGCTGCGCAAGTCCTAGTTCGTGTGGAAGGCCTAGTTCGTGTGGAAGACGAGCCAGCCGGCCAGCGTGGCCAGTGCCGTCAACACGGCACCCCAGAGGATGTCGACCACGATCAGTTGCCACGGCCACGTCTTGAGCGTGGCGGCATTTGTCAGGTCATAGGTGGCATAGCCAAACACGCCCAACGCGGCACCATAGCCCGCAGCGCTGAGCCAGCTGCCGCCGTCGAGCGCTGGCGTCAGGGCAAAGAACACGATCCCGGCAATGTAGGTCACGTAGAACACCACCGCGTACCCTAGATTGGGCTTGTCGGCCATCAGGTCACCAATCTGGCGGCGGTAGAACGGGTTCATCGTCTTGAGCCAGATGGCGTCGACGACGGCGAACGCGGCKGCTACGACGAGGAATTGCAGAATGACCATAAGGGAGCATAACAACATGCCGCAGGCGCCAGCCGGGCCCCGGACACTGACGGTGGTGCGGCAGCAGGAATCCCTCGGCGCCGCCGCCGACCTCGACTTCGCGCTCGGGCTCCTCCAGAAGGTCAAGACCGGCGCGTTGGGCCCCACCCTGCGGCTGTACCGGCCGGTTCCCACGGTCGCTTTCGGCCAGCGCGACACGCACCTGCCCGGTTTCGAGGCCGCGGCGGCAGCCTGCCGGCAGCTGGGCTTCGAGCCGCTGGTCAGGAAGGCCGGAGGCCGCGCGGCGGCGTATCACGAGCGGACGCTCGTCATCGACCACCTGGAGCCCGATGCGGATGCGATTGCCGGGGCCAAGGAGCGGTTCTCGCGCTTTGGCGAACTGCTCGCCGGGGCCCTGCGCGACGCCGGCGTGCATGCCGGCGTCGGTGAGATCCCGGGGGAGTACTGCCCGGGCGAGTTCAGCGTGCACGGCAGCGACCCGGAGATCCCGGAGCACCGGATCAAGCTGGTAGGCACCGCCCAGCGGGTGGTCGCCGGCGGCTGGCTCTTCAGCTCCGTGATCGTGGTGGCGGACTCCGCCCCGATCCGCGCGGTCCTGGAGGCCAGTTACGCCGCCCTCGGCCTCGAATGGGATCCGGCGACGGCGGGCGCGGCCGATGACCTCGTGCCGGGCCTCGACGTCGACGCTGTGGAGGCTGCGGTGATCGCCGCCTACGGCCGCTACGCCCCGCTCAGTTACGCGGAGTTCCCGAGCCTGCTCTGACTCTGGGTACGGCCCTTAACCGGACGACGGCGTTGCGCCAGTGGTGCCAAGGACGCTGCCCAGGTTGCGGTACTTCGCCAGCCGCCGGGGGAGCAGTTCGTTGACTCCGGCGCCGGTGAGCGTGGCTAGTTCGTACTCGATGGCGCGGCCGAGGCGCCGGCAGAAGGCCTGCGCCTCGTCGGCGGCATCGGGGCGTTCGTCCACGATGTGCTCCACGAGTCCGTTGGCGTGCAGGGCTGCGACGTTGACGCCTTGGGCCTCGGACATGGCCGGGGCGAAATCAGTGTTCCGGTGGACGATGGCGCTGGCGCCTTCGGGCGGCAAAGGAGACAGCCAGGCGTGCTGGGCCGCGATGGTACGGTCCGCGGGCAGGAGGGCCAGTGCCCCGCCGCCGGCCCCCTGTCCCAGCAGCACGGACACCGTGGGTGCGTTGAGCCCGATGAGGTCGTGCAGGGAGCGGGCAATCTCCCCGGCCAGGCCGCCTTCCTCGGCCTCTTGGGACAGTGCGGCGCCGGCGGTGTCGATGATGGTGACAAGCGGCAGCCCGAGTTCCTCGGCGAGGCGCATGCCGCGCCGGGCCTCCCGGAGGGACGCCGGCCCCATCGCCGTCTGTCCCAATGCCGCCTGTCCCATGCCCGTCGGCCGCGTCGGCATGGGCCGGGTGTGGCCGATGACCACGCAGGATTGCCGGCCGAAACGGGCCAGGGCCAGCTGAAGGCCGGGGTCCTTTTCGCCCTGGCCGGTGCCGTAGAGCGGGAGCACGTCCCGGGCCCCATGCGTCAGCAGCTGCCGGGCATCCGGCCGGCGGGGATCGCGTGAGATGCCGATCGATTCCCAGGCGCCGGCGCCCGAGGGCTTCACGGACAGCGTTGAGGGCGCGGCGACCGACGGGTGGGGGCCGGTGACCAGGATGCCCAAGGCGCGGTGGACGACGTCGGACAGCTGCCAGGGCGGGACCACCGCGTCAATCAGCCCTTTGTCGAAGAGGTTCTCGGCCGTCTGGACGTTCTCCGGAAACGGGGTGCCGTGGAGAGCCTCGTAGACCCGGGGTCCGAGGAAGCCGAGCAGGGCTCCGGGCTCGGCGGCGGTGATGTGGCCGAGGGATCCCCACGAGGCCATGACCCCTCCCGTCGTGGGATGCCGCAGGTAGACCAGGTAGGGCAGCCCGGCCTTCCGGTGAGTGCGGACCGCGGCGCTGATCTTGACCATGGAGAGGAACGCGACGGTTCCTTCCTGCATGCGGGTCCCTCCCGAGGCAGGACCGGCGAGGAGGGGCAAGCCTTCGCGGGTGGCGCGTTCGACGGCGGTCACGATCCGTTCCGCGGCGGCCTGGCCGATGGAGCCGGCGAGGAACCGGAACTCGCTGATGATGACGGCGACCCGGCGGCCGCGGATGAGGCCCTCGCCGGTGAGGACGGATTCGTCCACGCCGGTCTTGGCCCGGGCGGCGGCCAGTTCCTGCCGGTACTCGGGGCCCGGATCAGGGTCCAGCACGGGTAAGTCCCAGCTTCGGTAGGACCCGGGGTCGAGCACCGCGGCGATGAGTTCGGTGGCGTTCAGGTGCCTGACCTTCTGCCGGGTCAGCATGCCGGGTGACCGTCCTGGCTTGTGCCGGTGGCCGTGTCGGCTCCGGTGGCGGCTGTCAGCCCCAGCCATGTCCGGATCTGCTCCCCGTGTTGGTCCAGCAGGGGCGGGGCGGTGTGGGACTTGAGCGTGGTTTCAGCGGTGCCGGCGGCGCCGAAGAACCGCAGCGGGGGGCCCGGCAGGCTCACGGTGCCGAGGATTTTGTGCTCGACGTCGATCACGAGCCCCTGCGAGTGGACCTGGTCCCATTCGTAGACTTCGTCCAGGGTCCTGACCTTGCCGGCCGGGATGCCGGCGTCGTTGAGTTTGGTGAGCAGCGGCTCCGCCTCGAAATCGGAGAACACCCGCTCCACCTCTTCGATGACTTTCTCGCGGTGGCGCACCCGGTCCGCGTTGGTGGCGAATTCCGGCCGCGCGGCGTCGATCCCGAATGTCGACGCGAACGTGCGCCAGAGCTTCTCGCTGCCCACGCTGATCTGGACCCTGCCCTGCCGGCAGTGGAACAGTCCGTAGGGGGCGATGGACGGGTGGTGGTTGCCCTGGGCCTTCGGAACTTCGCCCGCAACGGTGGCCCGGGTGCCCTGGAAGGCGTGGACCCCGATCAGCGCCGCGAGCAAAGACGTGCGGACAATCTGGCCCTGGCCGGTGCGCTCACGCTGGAGCAGCGCGGCCAGGGTGCCGAAGGCCCCGTACATGCCGGAGAGGAGGTCGGCGATGGGGACCCCGACCCGTTGCGGATCGTCCGGCCCGGACCCGGTCAGGGACATCAGCCCGGCCTCGCCCTGCAGGATCTGGTCGTACCCGCTGCGCCGGGATTCGGGCCCGTCGTGTCCGAATCCGGTGATGGAGAGGACCACGAGCGCCGGATTCAGGGCATGCATCTCCGCTGCCGAGAACCCGAGCCGGTCCAGGACGCCGGGACGGAAGTTCTCGATCACCACATCGGCGCGCTCCAGCAGCCCGCGCAGAACTGCCCGGCCGTCGTCGCTCTTCAAGTCCAGGGCAATGGACTCCTTGTTGCGATTGCAGGACAGGAAGTACGTGGCCTGCGGATCATCCTCCGGGCCCACGAACGGCGGGCCCCAGCCGCGGGTATCGTCTCCGGTGCCGGGGTTCTCCACTTTGATCACCCGCGCGCCGAGGTCGGCCAGCATCATCCCGGCGTGCGGGCCGGCCAGGGCGCGGCTGAGGTCCACTACGAGATACCCGGTCAGGGGGCCCTCAGCGTCGGGCGTGGGTTCGGTGCTCATTGGCGTGTTCCTTCTCTGGTCGGTCTTCGGGGGCGGCTGCAGGTGTGCTTGCGCGGTGGGTTGTTTTGCCGGCTACATCCAGCGGTCACATCCAGCCGGGTACCACCATGACCAGCCAGGCGATGGCCGGCCCGACGGCGACGACGATGCCGCTGTACGCCAGGATCTGCTTGTAGAACCTGTCCTTGTCCACGTCCTCCGGCGCGTTGGCCAGGACCAGAGCGCCGTTGGTGGAGAACGGGGACACATCCACGATCGTGGAGGCCACGGCCAGGGCGGCGATGACGCCGACGGCGCCGACCTCGCCGGTGGCCAGGAACGGCACCGCCAGTGGAATGAGGGCCGCGAGGATGGCGGTGGAGGAGGCGAAGGCCGAGACGATGGCGCCGATGTAGCAGATCAGCAGGGCGGCGAGCAGGGGCATGCCAAGATCCGCCACTCCGCCGGACACGAATGCGATGGTGCCGGCTTCTTCGAGGACGCCCACGAAGGTGAGCATGCCGCAGATGAGCAGGACGGTGGACCAGCTGATCTTGTTGACGGCGCCCCTCTGCGCTGCGGGGGACACGAGGGCGAGGACTATTGCGATGGTGATCGAAACGAAGCCGACGTCCACCTTGAATCCGAGCGAGATGACGGCCAGGGCGATCAGGCCAAGGATGGTGACGAGCTGGGGAATGGACGCACGGGCGCCATTGGCCGGAGGTGCGCCGGCCGCGGCGGAGCCGGCTGCCGAGGATAGACGGGAGCCGCCCGAGGTGCCCTTGGCCGAGACACCGGCGGCGGAGATGTCGGAGCCGGAGCCCTGCAGCGTGACGCTGGCCGCGCGGGCACCCACGCTGACGGACATGCGCTTTTCGGCGGCCTGTTCGACCAGCCGACCGCCCGGGGTGGAGAGCAGCTTGCCGCCGCCGAGGACGATAAACAGCACCAGCGCGATGGCCAGGTTGAAGAGGAAACTGGCCAGGAAGATCGCCATGGGGCTGGCATCCAGCTCCGTCTTGGCAATGATGCTGTTGACGGTGACGCCATAGACGGCGATGGGGGAGAAGCCGCCGGCCTGCGCGCCGTGGACCACCATCATGCCCATCATGAGCGGATTGATTTTGTGCTTGGCGGCGAAGCTCAGGGCGATCGGGGCGATGATGGCCACGGCGGCCGGAGAGAGCGCGCCGACGGCGGTAATCACGGCGGTGATGGCGAACATGACCCACGGGATCAGGGCAACCTTGCTGCCGACCAGCCGAACAGCGCCCCGGACAAGCAGGTCGATGGTGCCGTTGTTCTGCGCGATGGCGAAGAGGTAGGTGACCCCGACGATGGTCAGGAACAGGCCGCCGGGGAAGTTGGCCAGGATGTCGTTGGTTGACATCCCCAGCACCACGGAGCCAAGCAGGAAGGCCCCCACAAAGGCCAAGGCCCCCATGTTGAGCGGCAACACCGTGGCCAGAAGGAACATCACCGCCAGGATGATGATGGACAGGACAGGAGCGGACATCGTTGTTCCTCCGGATCGAAGTGGCTGACAAATTGGCTTAGTGGCCTAGCCTCCTAGACACTAGGTGTCTATGTCAATAGTTCTCCGGTAGTCTTGGGGTTCAGGACAGGCTGGAAGGACGCGTATGGCAAGGCAGGCGGCAACGCATCAGATTTCCCGTGTTTCGCGGCCCCGGCTCTACGAGCAGCTGGTGGAGCAGATCATGGACTTCATCGAGTCCGCCGAGCTGGGTCCCGGCGACACGCTGCCGGCTGAACGGGAGCTTGCCGAGCGGTTGGGGGTTTCGCGGGCAACCCTGGCGCAGGCGCTGGTGGCCCTCGAAGTGCTCGGCGTGATCGACGTCCAGCACGGCACCGGAGCGGTGCTGGTCTACCGGCCCAACGTTCCGTCCGTGATCAAGGGCCTCCGCGAGCACCGCAGCAGGCTGCCCGAGATCGTTGAGGCGCGGAGCACATTGGAGGTCAAGCTTGCCGCGCTCGCCGCCGCCCGGCGCACCGAACAGGACATGAACGCCATCGATCGCGCCCTGGAAGCCATGGCGGAGGAAGTCGCCTCGGGAGACCGGGGTGCACGCGGCGACGAGCAGTTCCACCAGGCCGTAACCGCCGCGGCCCACTCGGCAGTTCTGGCCCAGCTGATGACCTTCATTGCCGGCATGGTCCTGGAAACACGGCTCGAATCCCTCGGACAGCCCGGCCGGCCGGAGCAGTCGCTCGCCTCCCACCGCAGGATCGCCGACGCCATCAGGACCCGGGACTCGGCGGCCGCCGCCTCGGCGATGCTCGAGCACATTGAACTTGTCTCCGACGTTGCCCTGCTGAAAAACGGTTAAACACGCATGAATGTGAACCTCTCCTTCGAGCCGCCGTGTGGCCCGATCACCGGATGGCGCGACGGCGCCGTCGTGCGTGCCACCGGCATTCCCTACGCCACCGCGGAGCGCTTTCAGCCGCCGGTGCCGGCCGCCGACTGGTCCGAAGTGCTGGCGGCGACCTCCCTGTCCCCGGCGTGCCCGCAGGCCCCGGTGCCCTTCCTCGACGACGTGCTCGGCACCCGCTACGGCGAACTTCCAGGCAGCGAGGATTGCCAGCGCCTGTCCATCACTGTGCCGGCGGACCTCGACGGCGGTGAGCGGCTGCCGGTGATGGTGTGGCTGCACGGCGGGTCCTACACGTCCGGCTCGGGGGATCTGGCCATTTTCGACCCGGCGGCGCTGGTTGCCGAAACCCGCGTGATTGTCGTTTCGGTGACCTACCGGCTTGGCCTCTTCGGATATTTGTCCACCAGCACCGGCCGGCCGGCCAATCTGGGCCTGCTGGACCAGATCGAGGCGTTCCGGTGGGTGCAGCGCAACATCGCCTCCTTCGGCGGCGATCCCGGCAGGGTCACCGCGTTCGGGCAATCCGCCGGGGGCGACGCCGTCGCGCACCTCATGGCGACGCCTGACGCGGCGTCGCTGTTCCAGCGGGCCATCATTCAAAGTGCCCCGCTGGGCATTACCCGCGGGCGGGAGAGGATGAACGCCGCCATGGGTGTGGCCGCGGAGGCGGTCACCGCCGCGACCCCGGCGATGGACGTCGTCGCCCTCGAAGAGGACGTCGCGCGGGCGGCGAGGAAGTTCGGGCTGATGGCTGCCATGCCGTTCGGGATCCAGTACGGGCACGCACCTCTGCCCGAGGAATCCGGGCTTGACCGGGCCTGGAATGCCGCCGCCCCGGGGATCGACATCCTGATCGGCCACACAGCGGAGGAAGCCCGGCTGTTTCTGCCGCGAAGCCCGCACCTGAGCCGCGTGGCGAGGATTCCGGTGGTCGGCAGCGCCGTGCTCAAGGCAGTCACGTGGGTGGTCACGGAAATGGTGTACGGCAAAGCGGCCAGGCGGTTTGCCAGGCGGCATGTGCGTGCGGGCGGGCGGGCCCACAGCTACCTGCTGTCCTGGCGCGCACCGGGAAACCTCTACGGCGCCGCGCACACGGTTGACCTGCCCCTGCTGTTCGGCCACCGGGGCACTTGGGAGGGTGCCGGCCTGCTGGCGGGGGCCACTTGGGACGAGATCAATGCCCACGGCCGGGCGATGCGGGCACTGTGGGCACGGTTCGCGTACGGGGAAGGCCTCGGGTCACGGGGCGAGATTCCCGGCTCGCTCCGCTACCGCTCGGTCTGATTCGGCTAGAACAGAAGGGCAGCGATCACCCAGAGGAGCGCCGCGATGCCGACGGCGATCACAGGGCGGTTCCACGTTGTGGTCACCGTTCCGCCGGAGGAGTGGAGTCCGGCTGCGAGGGCGTCATGCCATGCCTTCGCGATCTCGTCCCGGCCGGTGGTCACCGCCGGCTGTCGGATGCGCTCATTGCTTGGGAGCATGCTGTGCGGCCGGCTTTTCAGATCACTGACATGCTCAAAGCCGGAACCGAAACTGCTGGGCGGGGTGGGAGCGCCCCAGCTCACGTACTTCTTGCCGGCGGCCCTGACAGCGAGGGCATAGCGGATCTCGATGTCCTCGACCGTATCGAAGGGTATCCGGTGGTCGCGGAGCCCGTTGACCAGCTCAAACCCGTCGCCCTCAACGCGGAGGCACGGCCGCCACTGGGCTGCATAGACGAACCAGGACACCAGAACCAGCCAGGGTGCGGCGTCCATCACGGCCCTGGTTTCTCCGCTGGCCGCCAGCCAGTACAGTGTGCCGGCAGCGCCGGCCCAAACGGTTGCGGCCACGGGCCGGCCCGACGCCGAGCGGTGCGTTCTGGCTCGCCGCGCGGACCGCTGAGTGGACGCTGAGCTGTCCGCCTGCGACGAGTGCACGTTCTCTTTTGACGCTTTCAATGGTCCCCCTCCATCGCCCGAGCCGTCGTCGGGATGGGAGAAATGTATCGCACGCAGTGTCCGGCTCGATGGTCAAGGGTGAAACCCGGATACTCGGGAAAGTCGCCAACACGATCGGCCGTGAAGCCAAGAGCCTCGTAAAAGCCGATGGCGGAGGGACTTGCCTGCCAGTCCAGGATCATCGGCACCGGCCGGGCCCGTGACCAGTCGAAGATGAAGTTCATGAGGGCCCGGCCGGTGCCGCCCAGACGCGTTTCAGGATCGACAAAGACGTCGTGGACCCGGCCCGTGGTGAAGGTAGCGCGCAGCCCTGGCCCGAAGTCCTGTGCCAGGCCGTAGCCGATCAGCCTGGTGCGTTCCTGTGCCACAGGGAGGCACCATGAGGCGTTGGCCACGATCTGGGCGAAACGGCTATGGAAGACCTCCGGCGGAACGTCCTGCGCGGCCGGGGTGAATGCAATGGACAGCCGGCGCACCCCGGCCGCGTCCTCCGGCCTGGCTGCGCGCACCACCGGCCCCTCAGGTGTCACGGTCCGTCCTTCCGTTGAACCACCGCCGCCATTTGATCAATCCTGTGGACTGAAGTGGTGCCGTGGCGCTGCCGTCTCAGCGGCAGCAGCCTCCGCGCGGAGCTGCGCGATCCGCAACTTCAGAAAAGTGTTCAGCCGGAACACGGTTCGCGCCAGAACGAATACCGCCGCCACGGGAAAGGCCCAGTAGAGAGCCGCGACTAACAGACCAAGATCCAATTTCAAACCCCCAGAGTTGATGCCGCGTTCGCGACTCAGCGCAGCATGGATGCTCCAGTGGTGATCGACATAGTCAATTTCAGCTGCGGATGCGCGACCGTCGTCCAGGAGTGTTCACTCGGTCAGTTCGGCCAGCACTTGGGCCGCGTCCGTATTCCCCGCAGCTGCCAGACGCCGAAGCTCTTCGAGATCTTCCTTCTCAGCGGCGAGTTCAACCAGCTGATCCTCAGCGTCTTTGCTGCCGCCGTCGGCGAGATGCCGCAGCTCCTCGAAGTCTTCCCGCTCCGCGGCCAGCTCGATGAGCTCTCCGATGGCGTCGTTGTCACCTCGGGCAGCCCTTTCCCGGAGTGCTGAAAGATCATAATCCGACATTGCGTGGACCTTTCCAAGAAAACGGTTCTGCTAGGCCCCGCCGGGGCCGCCGAGGTCGATTTGGCTCGTCATGATCCGGGTGAGAGACAGGACTGCTAGTGCAGAGTACCGCGCTGAAAGAATTGGCCGGAAGACTCTCTTGCTGTTTCTGAGATCGACTAACGCTGGAGCAACTGAATGAAGCATGGACGGAAATGTATGAAATCGTGCACGCGCCATGGTCACCCACTGGGTCGCGCACGACACTCCTCGCTGAATTCCGCCCCATGATCCAGAAAGAGCTGGACCCGTCCCGAAGCGTGTTCGTCGTCAGGAACGACCGGATAGCTGCGGCGTGCTTTGTCTTCGGTACGGACCGGGATCCGGAAGTGGAGGCGATATGCGAATCCCTGGACCCGGCAAACCGCTTGGCGCGCCCCGACGTCGCCGCATCCATGGCAGAAGTTCTGGTGAACGCGGGCAGTACCCCGGTCTTGTTTGACGGACACATCACCGACCCACACTTCTTTCCGGCTCTCCAACGCATTCCGGCTGTTACAGGGAAGGAGTTGGAACTCCTCGAAATCCCAGCGCCACGTCCGCTCGTGACCGAGCGATGAATTGGGTCTCGCCGCAGGAGCCGATTCGTGCTGTGATGTCTGCCAAGAGTTCTAAGGGCTAGCTCCATTACGGAGATGCGGAGGAGGAGCCGTGAGGGAAACGCCTCAACTCCGCCCGCCCAAGAGGTGGCCCTGGGCGGTGGCCATTGGGCTGGTGATCGCGGTCGACGCCATACTTCTCGGCTTTCGGACAGGCGAGTGCATCGACTACACGGCGGAATCCGGCGCCGTCAGCACCTGCACGAGCGGGCCGACCTTTGGCCACGCGGGCACGTGGCTCCTCGCCGCAGCCAGCATCCTTGTCATCGGCTACCTTGCCCGCCGCTTTGCGCGCGCCGCACGGCAAGGGTGGCCCCAGTTGATAGATTCTGGACCATGAGCACTCTGGATTTCAGCGTCAGGGCCGCGACGGAGCACGACGCTGCACGGCTGGCCGAGGTCCACATCGCGGCCTGGCGGGCCACGTACCGCGGCATCATGACCGATGACTACCTTGACGGTCTCGACGTCGGACGCGCATCGTCCGCCTGGCGCCGAAACATCCTTGAGCCCAGGGAAGGGACGCACCACCTCGTCGTCCAAAGCGGCGATGACGTTGTGGGCTTCGCCATCCTCGGCCCTGCTACCGGCGACTCGGATCTGGGAACCGGTCAGCTGCACGCGATCAATGTGCATCCGGACAACTGGGCGCAGGGCGTGGGCTCCGTCCTGTTTGCGGCTGCCGAGGAAAAGTTCATCGAACTCGGCTACGGCCGGGCATTTCTCTGGGTGGAAAAAAGCAACGATCGGGCCATCAGCTTCTACACCAACCGCCGTTGGCTCGACGACGGCGGGACCCTGGAAGACACCAGATACTCTCCGGCTGTGGCCGAGAAACGCCACAGCCGGGTCCTCCCTGCCGCGCGGTAGCCGTGGGACTCCCGTCGTCAGGCTCCCGTCCAGCGCCGCAGCGTGCTGTTGAGCAGTCCGACCAGCACGGACGTCCACCAGCAGGTTTGAGAAATGCACAAGGCCGCGAGCAAGCGCGCCCGTAGCCCGGCTGCCATGGCTGTGAACAATGTTTCCGGCGGCAGTTGGTGCAGTTGCTTCATGGTTTTGGTCAGGACCAGCCCGTTGCGCATGAGGACCAGGATGCTGACGAGTTTGATTTGCGTCGGCGGGCTGGAGAGATCGGGGTGCAGCAGCGCCCTGGAGATGAGCAGGATGGCCAACCCGCCCCAGATCAGCGGCTGCGCGGCGGAATCGAGTCGACGGGTGTCGTGGACGTCGCGGCGGCCAAGGAGCCAGAGCAGGCTGACCCAGTCGAGCACCAGGATGGCACCGAAGGAATCTCAATGATGTTGTCAACGGTTTTGACGTTACCCCTCTGGTGCCCCGGCCGGTTCCTGGCCGGGGCACCAGAGGGGATCCAGGTCGCCCAGCCAGGATAGGGTCCGGTCCTCCCAGTTTGGTGATCCCGGTGATCTCGGCTTTGGGATTCGGTGCCTTCGGCGACCAGTTCAGCATCGATTTTCCGGTCGAAGGCGACCATGCCCGCGTGCGACGGCACGCACCATGCGCAGGCCACTGCGCCGCACATAGCGTGCGACTACTGCCCTCCATCAAGAAAACCCCTCGATGAGATCTATGTTGAAGCGGGCCACCTTCACTACCACAGCCAGGCCGGTGGGTTTAGACTGACCACCCACGGGACCCTTGAACTGCTCGTACTGGTCGGTTCGGTCGGTCCGGGTAGGGGCCTCCGTGTACAAACGGAAGGACGACTGTGGAGTCTGAGGACAACAAAGCGCTCGTGCAGCGCTTCTACGCAGAGATCGACGCCGGGAACATCGATGCGATGGACGATCTGGTCGCTGAGGACTATCTTGACCACAACCCGCCATTTCCCGGACTTCCGGCCGGACGGGAAGGCCTGAAACAGGCCTTCCGCATATTCTGGAAGGCGACGCCAGGGCGGCACGAGATCGAAGACCAGATCGCCGAAGCGGACAAGGTGGTGACCAGGTTAACGGCCTACGGTCGACACGAGGGGGAGCTCCCCGGACCCCTGCCTCCCACAGGTGCCGACCTGCGGGAAACCGGAGTGGCCATCCACCGAGTCGAAAATGGAAAGATCGCCGAGCATTGGTCAGACCGGGACGACCTCGGGCTGATGCGGCAGCTCGGCGTGATCCAGATACCCGGGGACTGACCCGGCATCCACGTACTGTTCATGGCTGCCGGCACAGCCCGCGTCCTGTCATCGGCCAGCGCGATGATCGCAGCTCATACGGTCATGGGAGCTTCGCGTGGCCTATGGCGGGGCGAGTTCTCCTCCGTTTTCCGGCGGACGCGAACTGATCGCGGTATTCCCCTGCAGGGACGACCACACGTGGCTCAGGAACCGGGTACCGGAGGCGGACCGCGGCGGGCTGGTCGAAGTGGCCTGAAAATGCGCCGCACCTGCTGAGCCTCGCTGAGTAAGCTGCACCCTGACATCACAGCGCCGTCGAAGACAGAAACCGCCCGCAGCTGTCTGAGAGCTGGCGCAGCACGCGTCAGACCGTCCCCGGAGGGTTTGCGGGGCGCGGGGCGGCTCAGGCAGCCAGGCGGGCTGCCGGCGCGGGGACCGGAGAGTAGGTGGTGCCGTCGCGGAGCATGGCCCAGAGGACGTTGAGGCGGCGTCTGGCGAGGGAGAGCATGGCCTGGATGTGGGTCTTACCTTCGGCGCGTTTTCGGTCGTAGTAGGCCCGGGAGGGGGGCAGCTCTTGAGGGCCGAGAGGCCGGAGAGGTAGAAAACGCGCAGGAGCCGACGGTCATAGCGCCGCGGGCGGTGGTGGTTGCCGGTGATCCTCCCGGAGTCGCGGGGCACGGGGGCGAGTCCGGCGACGCCGGCGAAACGGTCCGCGGTTTCAAAGATCGTGAGGTCTCCGCCGGTGGCGCCGAGGAATTCCGCGGCGAGGACGGGTCCGAAGCCGGGCATGCTGAGCAGGGTCCGGGTGTGCCGGTGTTCGTTGACCTCCTGACTGATCAGCGCGTCAAGGTCGGCCAGTTCTTTGTCGAGGGTGAGGATTTCCTGTGCGAGGGCGGCGACGATCAGCTCCCCGAGGTGTTGGGCCGGGACGGTGGTGCGCTGGGATTTCGCGGCGTCGACGGAGGTCTGGGCGACCGCGGCGGAGGAGCGGGTGCCGTGTTTCTTCAGCCAAGTCTGCAGCCGTGTCTGGCCGGAGCGGCGGATCCCGTCTGGAGTCCGGTGTATGGTGAGCAGCAGCAGGGCTGCTTTGGAGCGGCTGTAGTCAAGGCCCGCTCCAGCGCCGGGAAGTATTCCAGCAGCTGTGCTTGGAGGCGGTTGATCGCCCGGACCCGGTCCGCGGATTTATCGGCCCGCCGGGCGGTGAGGATCCGCAGCCCGGTGCTGATCTCATCCCCTGCCCGCAGCGGCTGCAGGTCCTTGCGCATCCTGGCCTGGTCGGCGATGACGGCAGCGTCTTTCGCGTCCGTTTTGCCTTCCCCGCGGTAGAGCTTGGAGGCGTGGTGGACGATCCGGCCGGGGATGTAGAGGATGTTTTGGCCGTGGGCGACGAGGATGGCGATGAACAGCGCCGGCCCGCCGTGGTTCAGGTCCGTTGCCCAGACCACCTCATCCCCGTCGCCGAGTTTGAGAACGTTGGCGATGAGCCCGAGCAGGGCTGGTTCGTCGTTTGGGATTTTCTGCGAGAGCCGACGGTTTCCGTCGGCGTCGATCACGACGCAGTGGTGCGGATGGGTGAAATCCCAGCAGATAACCGCGCCGTCGTGTCCTTATCCGGCGATCATGTCGCGTCTCTCAATCAGCGGTCGGGTCATCGCGGGGCGGCGGGCGGCCAATCCTTCGGAGCCGTCACGACGTGAGCCGGCCGGCCACAGCAACAAAGCCATTCCCGCCTCCCCCGGGTAGCCGCGACCCTACAACGGCCACGGAACCACCCGACAACAACATAAGGACAGCACAAGGGCCAGGATGTGGGCCCCGAGGGCGACCCGGTGGATCTCCGGCCCGGGATCGAGGAACCCGCCGATCAGCACGGACGCCAGCCACGCGGCCGAACACCCCAGGGACAGCAGCACGAGTTTCAGGGCGGACCTGCCTGTCAGCCTGCCGGGYCCGCTGRTGCTGGGTCCCGGATGTCCCGTGCCGTGGGGTGGGCCCGGCGCCTCCGTTCCGGGCGGGCGGCCGGCATCGGTGACGGCCGCCGTCATGCGAAGAGACCTTCGCCGATGAAGCCTCCCGCCCTGGTTCCCGGCGGAACCGCGAACAGGCCCGAGCCCGTGTGCTTGAGGTATTCCAGGGCCAGCGTGTCCTCCTTCGCCATGGCCAGCTGCATGGGCACATAGTGGGTCCTGGGGTCCGTGACGAACGCGATGAAGAACAGTCCGGCGTCGAGGTGACCCAGGCCGTCCGAGCCGTCGGTGTAGTTGTAGCCGCGCCGGAGCATCTTGACGCCGTCGTTCTGGCTCGAGTGCGCGAGCCTGACGTGGGCGTCCAGCGGGATGAGTGGTTCCCCACTGCGCCCTTGGATCTCGAAGTCGGGGGCGGTGAATTCCTCGCCGCCGGAGAGCGGGGCCCCTGCGCCCTTGGTGCGCCCGATCAGGGCTTCCTGTTCCCGCAGCGAGGTGCGGTCCCAGATTTCGATGTGCATCCGGATCCGGCGCGCCACGAGGTACGTGCCGCCGGCCATCCAGGCCTCTCCCGGGCGTGTTCCCGGGCCGGCCCACACGTGTTCCTCGAGCAGGGCAGTGTCCTCGGCCTTGAGGTTGTTGGTCCCGTCCTTGAAGCCGAAGAGGTTCCGCGGGGTGGTCTGGGACCGCGATGTGGAGGACGTCCGGCCAAAGCCCAGTTGGGACCAGCGGACGCGGGTCTGCCCGAATCCGATGCGGGCGAGGTTGCGGATCGCGTGGACTGCCACCTGGGGGTCATCCGCGCAGGCCTGCACCACGATGTCGCCGCCGGTGCGTCCGGGCTGGAGGTCGTCGCCGGGGAAGTGCGGCAGGTCGATCAGGGCGTCCGGATCCCGCCCCTCGAGTCCGAAGCGGGCCTTGCCGTCCTTCTCGAACAGGCCGGGACCGAACCCGAACGTGAGGGTGAGCTTGCCGGCCCCCAGGTCCAGGGCCTCGCCCGTGTCCTCTGGCGGGGCGTCGTAGGGGCCGTCGACGGCGCCGGTGCTGCCCGTGCTGCGTCCCGCGGTCATCGCCGCGGCGGCGGCGGTCCAGTCCTTCAGGAGCCGGATGAGCTCTGCACGGTCCTCCGTGACGACGTCGAAGGCTGCAATGTGAAGGCGGTCCTGGGCCGGCGTGACGATGCCGGCCTGGCGGTCACCGTGGAAGGGGATGATGTCGCCCGGCGGTGCCAGCGGCGCGGCGGCTGGCACCACGGCGTCGTGGCTGAGGAAGCCCGCCGCCAGCCCGGCGACGGCCCCCGCGCCGCCGGCTCCTGCGAGGGACAGGAGACCGCGGCGGGACAGCCGGCCCTTTCCCGGACCGGAGGCTGCCGGCGGTGCGGGCGGGGGAGCGGCTCCCGGTGCCATGGCTGATTCCGGTGCGCCAGCTGATTCCGGGGTTCCGCCGTCGGGCGTCTGGCCGGGGCTGCCGCCGAAGGGGCAGCCGCTCACAGGACTACTGCCGAAGTGAGCTTGGCGAGCGGCTCGCCCAGGGCATCAACCAGGGAGGCGAGCTGCTGGACCTGGGCCTGGCTGAGGTCGTTGTAGTACGCGAAGCCGGCGCCGGTGGAGTGCTGCTTGAGCCCGGCCTGCAAGGCTGCAAACTTGGCCTCGAGCGCTTCGGCCAGGGCCGGGTCCTTTTGCTGCAGCACAGGCTTCAGGCTTTCGAAGGCGATCCGGGCTCCGTCAACGTTCGCCTGGAAGTCCCAGAGATCGGTGTGGGACCAGATTTCTTCCTCCCCGGTGACCTTGCCGGTGGCTACTTCGTCCAGGAGTTCCTTGGCGCCGTTGCCGATCTTGTCCGCGGTGAGTTCCACGGTGCGGGTCCGCTGGGCCAGGTCCCCGGTGTCGGCGACGAGCTGCGTGGCGATGGCGGCGCGCTCCGCCGGTGTGAGGGGGGTGTAGCCGGCCGGCGGGAACAGGTCTTTCTCGGCCCGGTGCCAGCCGGTCCATTCCTGGCCGGGTTCGAGGTCGGCTTCACGGGCATCGAGCTTGGGGTCGAGGTCCCCGAACGACTCGGCGACCGGCTCGATGCGTTCCCAGTGCATGCGGGTGTCGGCATAGAGCCGGCGGGCCTTCACCGCGTCCCCGGCAGCGTAAGCCTCCGCGAACGCCTTCGTGCCGTTCACCAACTGACCGGTCTGATCCTTCACATAGGCGGAGTACTGCCGGGTGCCGGTGTCCAGCAGATTCTGAAGATTGGCGTCGACGGCGGCGCTACTGCCGGAGTCCGTGACCTGGATCGGCCCGTCGGCCGCGCCCGGGGTCCTTGTGTTGTCCATGCAGCCGGCAAGGGCCAGCGGAACGGCGGTTGCTGCGGCCAACCAGGCAAGCGTCTTCCGGAACCGGGGAGCGGTTTTGGGCAGGGGGATGCTGGGCATGGGGGAATTCCTTGGGTCGGTGGGGCGGAACAGTGCGGTGCTGGGGAACGGAAGTGGGGGTGCGGGACCGCGTGGGCTTCCCTCGGCAACATCGCCGATGCCAGCCTTACTTAGGCGCACCTAAGTAAGGAGAATACCGATCCGCGGCGATTACGCAAACCTTTCGTACCCTAATTTGGTTTAGGTAAGCCTAATCTAATAACATGGTCCGGGTGACCACGCAGCTTGATTTCATGCGGGTGCCCTTTGCCGCCGATCTTGCGAGCTACGGGGACAGCCCTGCCATCCTCACCGACACCCTGGCAATGACGTACCGGGAGCTGGCGGAGCGGGTCGATGCCTTCGCCCTCCGTCTTGGCACCACGCGGCGCCTTGTGGCGCTCGCCGCAGCCAACGATCTCGACTCTCTTGTGGTCTATCTGGCGGCCCTGGCCGGCGGCCACCCGCTGATCCTCTTGCCGGAGGACAAACCGGCCGCCCTGGAATCCCTCGTTGCGGCTTACGACCCCGACGTCGTTGTCCGGGCCGGCAACGGGCAGATCCGGCTGGACGAACGCCGCGCCGGCACCCGCCACGAGCTTCACCCGGACCTGGCCCTCCTGCTCAGCACATCCGGATCCACGGGCTCACCCAAACTCGTCCGGCTCTCGCACGCGAACCTGCAGTCCAATGCCGAGTCGATTGCCGAGTACCTGAACATCGGGCCCGACGACCGTGCCGTGACGACGCTGCCGACGTCCTACTGTTACGGGCTGTCCGTGATCAACAGCCACCTGCTCCGCGGCGCCGGACTGGTCCTGACCCAGCTTTCCGTCGTTGATCCGTGTTTCTGGGAGCTTTTCCGACGCCGAGGGGCGACGTCCTTCGCGGCCGTTCCGTACACCTTTGAACTGCTGGAACGGGTCGGGTTCGCGGACATGGATCTGCCCAGCCTGCGCTACGTCACCCAGGCCGGGGGCCGGCTGGGGCCGGACTCGGTGCGGAAATACGCCGAACTGGGCCGCCGCAGCGGCTGGGAATTTTTCGTGATGTACGGCCAGACGGAGGCGACGGCCCGGATGGCGTACCTGCCTCCGGAGCTGGCGGCCGACGTCCCGGGCGCCGTGGGCATCCCGGTGCCCGGCGGCTCGTTCCGGATCGACCCCGTGCCGGGGCTGGAACACGGCGAACTCGTCTACAGCGGCCCCAACGTCATGCTCGGCTATGCCGACTGCCCGGAGGACCTCGCCGCGGGCCGGACCGTTACGGAGCTCCGCACCGGCGACCTCGCCCGGCTGCACCCGGCGGGCGTCTACGAAGTGGTGGGCCGACGCAGCCGGTTCGTCAAGATCGTGGGGCTGCGCGTTGACCTGGGACAGGTGGAGCGGCTCCTGGCGGACCTCGGGGTGCAGGCTGCCAGCGCCGGGACGGACGACGGCGTCGTCGTCGCCGTTGAAGGCGACCACGACGCGCACCTGCTGGGCAAGGTCCTCGCCCAGGGCATGGGGCTGCCGCGTGCTGCCCTCGAGGTCCACGCCGTCGAGCGACTCCCGCGCCTGGCCACGGGCAAACTGGACTACCAGGCCGTCCTGGCCCTGCGCGCGCCGAAACCAGGGCCAGCACCCGCACCCGCAGCGGTTTCGGACGCGCCGGACAGTGTCCGGAAGATCTTCCAGGACGCGCTGGAGTGCGCCGACATCGCGGACACCGACACGTTCGTGTCCCTGGGCGGGGACTCACTGTCCTACGTGGCCGCGTCGGTGCGGCTGGAACAGGCCTTGGGCCATCTTCCTTCGGACTGGCACGTGACTCCGGTCCGGGACCTGGAGCCGCGGCCCCGCACTGCTCCGGTCCGGAAGCGCCGACGGTTCTTCGCGCCGGTCGAAACGAGCATCGTGCTGCGGGCCGTGGGGATCGTCCTGATTGTCAGCACGCACGTCGGCCTGTTCAGCTGGCAGGGGGCGGC
This sequence comes from Arthrobacter sp. P1_C12_2, assembly GCF_056406415.1. Classification (NCBI taxonomy): domain Bacteria; kingdom Bacillati; phylum Actinomycetota; class Actinomycetes; order Micrococcales; family Micrococcaceae; genus Arthrobacter; species Arthrobacter sp. P1_C12_2. The sequence goes on from NZ_JBFUAF010000004.1 coordinate 228,383, forward strand.
CCACGTGCTCATGGCGGTGGCCGGTTACAACTTCGCACGCTTCCAGCTCTCCGGGAAACGGGTCCCGCGGCTGCGGCGGCAGCTGGCCAGCGCGGCAAGAATCGTGGTGCCCAGCATGGCGTTCATCGCGGTGGCGTACCTGATCACCGACAACTACGCGCCCGCCAATATCGTGCTGCTCAACGCCATCCTCGGGCCGGAGGCGGTGAGCACCCAGTGGCACTTCTGGTTCATCGAAATTCTCGTCTACCTGCTTCTCGCGGCGACGGCGCTGCTGGCCATTCCGTGGGCGGATCGCGCCGAGCGACGCTTCCCCCTGCTCTTTCCGCTGGCGTTGACCGGTGTGGGGCTCCTGACCCGGTATGAGCTGGTGAACCCCGGAGTGCCGCACACGGCGCCTGCGCTCTGGCTCTTCGCGCTGGGTTGGGCTATCGCACGGTCCCGGACCATCGCCCAGCGTTGCATGGTCTCGGCCATTGCAGTCCTGACCGTTCCGGGATTCTTCGAGAACCAGGGCCGGGAGGCCACGCTCCTCGCCGGAATCCTGCTGCTCATCTGGCTCCCCAGCATTCCGGTGCCCAGGGGCCTCCGCCGCCTCATGGTGGTGCTCGCCAGCGCCTCCCTCTACGCGTATCTGGTCCACTGGGTGGTTTATCCGCCGCTGGCCGGGATCAGCCCCGCGTTGGCCGTAGCAGTCTCGCTCGCCGTGGGCGTGGCCTACTGGGCGCTCTGCATGCGGGTGATGGGCTCAGTCAGCCGGCGGCGGGCAAGCGCCGCCGGGCGCTCTTCGCGCGTTCGCAGCCGGCATCAAGCGAGGTTCCTGCCCAGGAACGCGACGACGTCCGGGAGGACGGAGCGCCAGTAGCCGCTGTCGTGGCCGCCAGCCTGGAAGGCTCCCTCGTGTGCCCCTGGAAGGTCTTTCACGTAGTCCTGCACGCTGAAGAGCAGGTTGTCCGCCGTGCCGCAGTCAATTCGTTTCGGCAGCTGCTCCAGCTCCGGCCGCAGGGCAAAGATGTCGTTGGCCGCAAAGTCCGCGGCGCTGTCGAAGTTGTCGGACCGGCCGGCGTCGTACAGGCTCCAGACTGCCGGGCTCATCGCGGCGACGGCGCGGAGACCGGGGACGCGGTGCTGGGAGGCCAGGAGCAGGGCGCCGAAGCCGCCCATCGAGAGGCCGAACACGGCGAGCCTGCTCGTGTCGACGCCCTGGCCGGCCAGCAGGGGGAGGAATTCCTCCACCAGCATGGACTGCGTGTCGGTTCCGGATTCCCGGCGATGCCACCACGTTTCGCCTCCGTCGATGGCAGCGATCACGAAGGGCGTCCCTCCGCGGGCCACATGCTGTGCCAGGAAGCCGCCCGCGTTCAGCTCATCAAAGACCATGCGGTGGTCCGCGCCCGTGCCATGCAGGAACAGGGCAACGGGCAACTGACCGGAAGTGCCGCCGCCGGTGGATCCCGGCACAGCCAGTGACCAGCCCGTGGGTTCCTCCGGCCGGAACCGCGAGGTGAAGCTGCCGCTGCGCATGGCGATTGGTGGGGCTGGTGGTGCCGCCTGGCTGGACGCGCCTAGGCCGGTGCACCCCGCGACCGACGCCGCCGCCACGGCGCCTGCTCCGAGCCCCAGCAGGCTGCGTCGAGAAATTCCGGGTGCTCCCATGGCCACGATCATAGGCCCGACGTGGGTGCGGTCTTCGTAGCCGTGCGGGCGACGCTGAATTTGGCCTCGATGCGCTCCGGCAACAATTCGGGTACGAATTCGGAACCGCATGACCCACCGCTACGAACGTTCCGAGAGCGTGTAGGCTCGCGGTCATCTAAAGCTGAGGGGGCGGCGTAATGAGGCATCAGAAATTATCAATGATCCTGGCGCTGGCCGGGGCTGTTTTGGTCCTGACCGGTTGTTCGGGGGACCAAGGCTTGAAGGCCTTGGATCGTCCGGCCACGGACCGCGACACTTTGCCGAGCGGCGTCGTCGTCATGGGCGGGGCCGACCAAACTATGACGGACAGTTTCCGGCTCCTGGCGGACAAGGATGGGTATTCGTATTATGTGGGCCAGAACGCGAAGGAACGTGTTTCTTGCCTGGCGGTAGTTCCTGCGGCGGATCAGCTGGCCTGGGCATCAGTTTGCGGAGACCTGTCCCAGGGGGACCACATCCTGGGGCTTGGACTAGACAATGGCCGCCTCAATGTTCGGCTGGTCGGAGACCAGGCGGACACGAAGAGGCTGGAGTCCGAAGGGGCGACCAGGATTCATCAGAACATATACCGGTAGCCGTTCAACGACCCGGTGTACCGTGGAGGCCGATGACTCTTTCTGAAGAACTTCTCATGGCGTACGACCAGCAACTCCGAACGGATGCCGAGACGCCCAGTGCCATCTCCGTTGAACGCCTGGGCCCGTTGCGCCTGGTGACCTTTGCAGGCGGTCGCGGGTTCGTGACCTATCAGGACCTCGATGGGGCTAGTGCCCGGACGATCGCTGACTGGGTGGTCGAGGCGCTCGCGTTTTACCGCAGTGATCCCGCAATCGTGCGGGTCGAGTGGAAAACCCGTGGTCACGATCATGCGCCTGGGCTCCATGACTCACTGCTCGCCAACGGATTTGAGCCTGATGAGACCGAATCGGTCATGATCGGGCCGGCCAACGCGTTGACTGTGGACGTTCAGCTCCCGCCCGGCGTCAGCTTGCGGCGGGTGAGCGCAGAACGGGACATCCGCGCCATGAGCTCAATGCAGGACGAGGTTTTCGGCGTCGACGCCTCCGACAGCAATGCCGACGCAATTCTGCGTCGCGTGGAACACGACGACGGTATGGAACTGTGGGTGGCCGAACACGAAGGGCTGATCGTGAGCGCGGGCCGCCTCGAGCCGGTGCCGGATACGGAATTCGCGGGTATCTGGGGCGGGGCTACGCGTGCAGAATGGCGCGGCCAGGGCATTTACCGGGCGCTTACCGCGGCCCGGGCCCAAGCCGCGGTAACGCTCGGTAAGAAACTCATCCACAGCGATTCAACTGAGCATTCGCGGCCGATCCTGGAACGCTATGGTTTGCTGCGGGTGTCCACAACCACCCCGTACCGCTGGCGGCGCTGACCACCCAGGCGCCGGGCGCGGCACTTTCCTAGCCCCCGGGATGAAAGGTTGCCGGCGGCCCGGGGAATGGTCCTCCATTGCCCCCAGTGTCGCCACCGGCGCCGCTGCCGAGCAGGCTTCGGGTGAGGGCGGCGCTGTCGGCCATCAGGTCCTCCACGGCCTTCCCGAGATGATTGTCCGCGATGGGCGCGCCTTCCAATGCGCTGGCAACGACCGCCCGGCGGACGAGCTCGCGTGCGAACGAGGCGGTGGTTCCTTCGGTGCGGGCGGCGGCATCTTCGATCGAGTTCGGGCTGAACGGAATACCGCGGGCATACAATTTGATCAGCGAGACCCGCTCCGCCTGGGCAGGCATGGGAATTTCCACGGCCAGGTCCACACGTCCGGGACGCTGCGCCAGGGCGCGTTCGAGCATGTCCACGCGGTTGGTGGTGAGGACGAACGCCACATCGGCGTCGCCGGCCAAACCGTCCATGGCGTCCAGCACCTCGAATAGCAGCGGCTGGGGTCCGTGCCCGAAGCTGCGGTCCTCGGCGATGAGATCGCAGTCCTCAAGAACGACGATGGAGGGCTGCAGGGCCCTGGCCATGGTGGCGGCCTCTGAGATCCTGGCGAGCGATCCCCCCGAGAGAAGGATTGCCGTGACACCTTCGCTCCGACTCAACAAATACCGCACCGTATGGGTCTTGCCGGTCCCTGGCCTGCCATAGAGCAGGACGCCGCGTTTGAGATGCTGCCCGTACTTTTTGAGGGAGTCCCGGTGCTCGGCGATGCCCAAAGCGTGGTCCGACACCTTCTCCAGGAGGCCATCCGGCAGGATGACATCGGACGCGGCAAGGGCAGGCCGGGCGTGGAAGGTCACACCGGCCGCGCTAGGACCATACTCGCCCATCACCAACGAAATGACCTGCCCCTTGAGGACGCTGCGGTGCTGCATCCGCCGGCGGAACTCCGCGAGGAAGCGTGCGGGCTTATCCGTAGCGTCGGCCAAAACCTCAAGGGAAGCTGACTGACGCCCATACCGGGGGTTGGCGTCCCGCTGCAGCACCGCGATTGGGCTGCCGCCGTGGCTGAATAACCACAGTCCCAGTGCCACGACCTGCCGCTGTTGGTCCGGGCCGACGGCGAGGTTGGCGTAGTCCGGCTGGGACAGGGGGTATTGGGGAAACAACTGGGACTGCTGCAACATGTCGCTCAGCGAATGATGGTGCCTTTGGTCTCCGCCGCCGATGCCCACGAGCCTGAACTCGGGGTCCTCCGCGGCGAGTTCTTCCATGAGGATGTCTGCGTCCACGAACCGGTGCGGCGGAATCTCCTCAACCACCACAGCCACTGATTCTGCCTGGACCGCCAAATGGTCGGTGAGCGTGGTCAGCAGCTGGGTTCCCCGTTGCACCCGATGCTGCCCGGACTGCGCCACCTCCACCAGCCGCGCGAAATTGTCGATGAACTTCCCCAAATTTTCATCCATGGGCAGACCCTACCAGCGCCGCAAACGGTGTTGGGGCTTATGCTCTCCAGGAAGTGTCAGCCGGTGGTTGCGCTGACCGCGATGGCGCCGCCCTGGGGGTCCCTGATCACGGCGCTGCGAAACCCCGGGGTGTCCATGGGCGCCATCAAAATGCCGCCACCCAGTGCTACTGCGTGCTGGGCGATGGCGTCCGCGTCGCGGACAGCGAAATTGACGCTCCAATGCGGCGGGACCGCGACGCCGTCCGTGGCCGTCACGATCGCGACCACCCGGCCCGAGCGGAGCCACCGCGAGAAGGGAGCGCCCGGGACAGATTCGAGTTCCCAGTCGAACATTGCGCCGTAGAACGTTTGGGCCCGCCCGACATCTGTGGTGTGCAGCGAGCTCATGGCCCAGGAATTCGGCTCGTTGGCCAGCTCGGCGCCGTCGTTCCTGCCTGCCTGCCGCAGGCAGAACGGGACGCCGGTGGCGTCGGCGAGCACAGCAATACCGTCATCAGAGCCGAGATCAAACGGCCCCAGGCGCTTGCCTCCCGCCCGCTCGGCGCGAGCCAAGGCTTCCTCGACGTTCTCGACGCGCACGTGGGTGATCCACCCCGGCGGCGATTGAGGCGGCGCCTGTCCGATGCCGGCCACCAGCTGCCCGCGGAGACGCGCGGCGTAGTAGTCGCCGTCGAGACCAGACGGCATCGGAGTTGGGTCGTCGAAAGTCCAGCCGAAGAGCGGACCGTAGAAGTCTTTGGCTGCCCGGGGATCTGGCTGCCAAGTGTCGACCCAGCACGGCGCACCGACTGAGGAGATATCTCGCGCTGTCATAGAAAAAAATCCCTTTCGACCGGGCCACGTTCGCCGCGAACATTGTTTCCCATGCCCGCGCACTCGAGCAAGACCGGACTGGCGCCTCAAGGGAAAGAAACTGCCGGAATTCCATGCCGGAGCGGGAAATCACCGACGCTCGGGAAGCCTGAGACCCGTGCGGTAGGCCCGCAAACATATTTCTGGCTATTTGGGGGGACCATGAATAAGGGAATGAAATCTGGAATCCGGAGTACTCTCCTCCCACGAAGTGACGGCCAGCCCGTAGGCCGGTTCGGCTCAGCTGCATCCCCCGTCAGGTCGGGACTGTGGTCCCGTCAGACGGTGAGGGGGACGATGGGTTTACCAGCCGGAAAAGCCGCGTATTAATTGTTACTCTCTTTTCCTTTTTTGTGGCAAATGCAATTGATATTCTGATTTTGGTCAGGCAGAGGCTGCTAACTTCGTTGCGGGAGTTTCTGCCTCATGCCCACCAGAATGGATGTCACCGTCAGTGCCGACGCGGACTCACTGGCGGGCGCTCTGAAGCCAATCGGCCACCTGACATCCGGCGGTGTCGCCCACCTCGGGGCGTCCGGCAATAGAACACACACGGCAGCCGGCCTGCCTGGTTTCTTGCGCGCCCCCTCACCGGAGCCTGGCCCGGGCGGTCCGTCATGATCGGCACACTCAGGACCAAAAGCCCGAACCCGGGTTCCATTAGACCAGCGCGGATGCGGCCCTTTGAAAAAACATATCGGGGGTGGCCGCATCCGCGCTCAAGCGCACTCCATCGTGCAGACCCTGCTTCGAGTTGTAAGGCCTTGACCCGGGCGGCCGGCGTCGTCAGGTGCGCGCAGCGAGGATCTGCTCGCGCAGAATGTCCGCGTGGCCGCAATGCTGGGCGAGTTCCCTGAGCATGTGCAGGTAGACCCACCGCAGGGGCAGCGGGCCGCGCCGGTTGCCACGGACAAGGTCGTCAAGATCGAGGGAAGCGGCCCGACGGCGTGAGTCCTCGCAGGCCTGGAGATAGGCGGCCCGGAGGCCCGGGATGGTGTCGTTCTCCGCCAGGATGAACGATTCATCAGGGGCGGCCGGAATGCCGATCTCGGCCCGGGTCCGGCACGTGATGGCCTCGTCAAACCAGACCTTCTCCACGAAGGCGGCGTGTTTGACCAGCCCCAGGAGGGTGGTCCGCGAGGGGACCAGTGCGGCCCGGGCCTCCTCTTCGGTGAGCCCGTCGAGGCAGGCGTGCAGGTCCGCGCGATGCTCATCGAGGAACGCATCGAACTGGATCCGTAGGTCCGCGGTCAGGGTTGACGAATCCATGCTGGGGAGAGAGCTCATGGCCTCACATCCTATGGCGGTAAAGCCCGGTCCGGAAGCGGCGGACCGGGCCTTGTCCAGGGATGCGGTCAGTGGCCCCGCGCGATCCAGTCCTCAAGGTGTGGAGCTTCGGCACCGATCGTCGTCGGATCCCCGTGCCCGGTCCGGACCGTCGTGTCGGCGGGGAGCGAAAGGAGCCGGTTCCGGATGGACTCGATGATGGTCGGGAAATCGCTGAAGGAACGCCCGGTCGCTCCCGGGCCGCCCTTGAAGAGCGTGTCCCCGCTAAATACTGTGCTTTCGCTAAACACAGTGCCTTCGCTCTCGAGGAGGAAGCACACGGACCCGGGCGAGTGCCCGGGGGTGTGCAGTGCCACGAGCCGTGCCCCTGCGACGTCGAACGTGTCGCCGTCGGCAATGGCGTGGTCCGGTTCGATGCCGGGGAACACCCGATCCCACAGCATCCAGTCATCCCGGTGCAGGTACACGGGGGCGTCCACGAGCATCCGGAGGGCGCCGACGGCGCCGATGTGGTCATCGTGGCCGTGCGTGAGCAGGATCGCCTTGACCTTCCGGCCCGCGACGGCGGCGGCGACGGCAGCGGGATCGTGGGCCGGGTCGATGATGACGCATTCGCTGTCATCCCCGAGGATCCACACGTTGTTCTCAACATCCCAGGTCCCGCCGTCGAGCGAAAACGTCCCGGAGGTCACCAGCCGGTCGATCCGGATGCTCTCAGAGCCGGCGTTCACAGTTCCACCACCGAGCGCAGCACCGCGCCGGCATGCATCTTCGCGAAGGCGTCCTCGATCTGGTCGATCGTGATCCGCTCCGTCACGAAGGCGTCCAGGTCCAGCTTGCCCTGCCGGTAGAGGCTGATGAGCGTGGGGAAGTCGCGCGAGGGCAGGCAGTCGCCGTACCAAGACGACTTCAGCGAGCCCCCGCGGCCAAATACGTCCAGCAGCGGCAGTTCCAGGGTCATTTCGGGGCTCGGCACGCCCACCAGCACCACTGTGCCGGCGAGGTCCCGGGCGTAGAAGGCCTGCTTGTAGGTTTCCGGGCGGCCGACGGCGTCGATCACCACATCGGCGCCGAAACCGCCGGTCAGTTCGCGGATCGCTTCGACGGGGTCGACGGCGGAGGAGTCCACCGTGTGGGTGGCGCCGAGGTCCTTGGCGCGCTGGAGCTTCTTGGCGTCGATGTCGACGGCGATCACGGTGGTGGCGCCGGCGAGCGCGGCGCCGGCGACGGCCGCCACGCCCACCCCGCCGCAGCCGATCACGGCAACCGAATCGCCGCGCTGGACGTTTCCGGTGTTGATCGCCGCGCCGATGCCTGCCATGACGCCGCAGCCGAGCAGGCCGACGGCGGCGGGATCGGCGTCGGCGTCCACCTTGGTGCACTGGCCGGCGGCCACGAGGGTCTTTTCGGCGAAGGCGCCGATGCCCAGCGCGGCCGTCAGTTCCGTGCCGTCCTCCAGCGTCATCTTCTGGGTGGCGTTGTGGGTGTTGAAGCAGTACTGCGGCTGACCCCGCCGGCACGCGCGGCACTCGCCACAGACGGCCCGCCAGTTCAGCACCACGCGGTCCCCGGGGGCAACCTCGGTGACGTCCGGTCCGACGGCACTGACTACGCCGGTGGCCTCGTGGCCGAGCAGGAAGGGGAAGTCGTCGTTGATGGCACCCTGCTTGTAGTGCAGATCGGTGTGGCAGACACCGCAGGTGAGGATGTCCACGAGGGCCTCGCCGGGACCGGGGTCCGGCACGAGGATCGTCTCGAGGGTGACGTCGGCATTCTTGGAACGGACTACTGCGGCCTTGACTTTATGGACCATGAAACAAGCTCCTCTGCTCTGGAACGCGGATTACTCGCACAACTTACTGGCTACTGGCACAACGGGCGACGGCGCGGCCCTTGGGAGGCCGCGCCGTCGTGGTTTGGTGGTGTCCTTGGGTTGCAGGAAGGGCCTAGGCCGCGAGCCGGCTCTTGACCTCTGCTGCGGAGGGGTTGGTGGCGGCGGTGCCGTCCGGGAACAGCACGGTGGGGACGGTGCGGTTGCCTCCGTTGAGCTGCTCGACGAGATCGGCGGTGCCTTCGACTTCCTCGATGTTTATCTCGGTGTACCCGATGCCCTGCGCGTCCAGCTGCTTCTTCAACCGGTTGCAGTAGCCGCACCACGTGGTCGAAAACATGGTGATTGTGCCGGATTCGGGGGTGAAGTCCACGAAGTTCTCCTCAAGTAAGTGGTTGGGGCCGGCGTGTTGCGCCGGGCGCCCACGGAAGGCGTACGTCACTGCCAACAACCGTACCCCGCAGTCCACTATTCCCGCAGGCGCGTGACGGAGGCCGGGGCGGATGACATGGGCTGGGTGCGGTGGCATGCTGGTGCCATGTGTGGACGCTACGTGATGGCCCGGGCCGTTGGAGACCTGCTGGCCGAATTCGATGCCGGGCTGGAGGACGAGATCGCGATTCCACCGTCGTGGAACGTGGCCCCGACGGCGGATGTGCCGATCCTGCTCGAACGGCTGGTGGAGGGAGAGCCGGTCCGCCAACTGCACATTGCGCGCTGGGGTCTTGTGCCGTCCTGGGCCAAGGACCCGGGCATCGGGTCCAAGATGATCAACGCCCGCAGCGAGACCGTGCTGGAGAAGCCCGCCTTCCGGAAAGCGACCCGCTCCCGTCGCTGTGCCGTCCCGGCGGACGGCTACTACGAGTGGAAGGGCGAGGGCCGCGGCAAGCAGCCCTACTATGTCCATCCCCAGGACGGACGCCCCATTGTCTTCGCGGGACTCTATGAATGGTGGAGGGACCCGTCCAAGGCGGAGGGCGACCCGGAGCGCTGGATGCTCTCGACCTCGATCATGACCACCGACTCGCCGCCGGAGGGCTATGCCGGGGGAATGCTGGCCGAACTGACCGCGCTGCATGACAGGGTTCCGCTGCCCATGAACCGCGAGACGATGCAGACGTGGCTGGACCCGCAGGCCGATGACGCGGCCGGGCTCGTCGATTTGGTCCGGGCCGGTGCGCACGACGTCGCGGAAGGCTGGAGGATCGACGCCGTCGGCACCGCCGTCGGGAACGTCAGGAATGACTCACCGGAACTCATCCAGCCAGTGGGCAGCCTCTTCTAGCGAGCGCCCCGGTGCGGGGCGGTGTCGGGCACCTGACGTCAGACCGTCACGTTTCCGCCGGCGCCGACCGACCAGTCGGGATTGAAGGCGACTTCCCAGCGGTAGCCGTCGGGATCGGCGAAATAGCCGGTGTAGCCGCCCCAGGGCTGGGTCTTCGGTGCCGCGACGATGCGGGCTCCCGCCGTCTCGGCTTCGGCCATCACCCAGTCGACTTCCGCCGTGCTGGCCAGATTGTGGCTCAGCGTGATGCACGGGATGCCGGCAGGGGGATCGGTGGCCGCTTCGGACTGCATCTGGCCCGCGTCCCAGAGCGAGAGGATGAGGCCGTGGTTGACCTGGATGAAGAGCACCTCCCCGGGGACTTCCCGGTGGACCGGCCACCCGAGGCCATCGACGTAGAAGCGGCGGGAGGCGTCAACACTGCGGACACCCAGCGATATGAAGTCGACTCGTGGCTGCATCTTTCGATACTGTCATGCACATGCCCACAAATCACGCAGACGACAAGGCCGCCCAGGCCGACCGCGAACAGCTCGCCGCCGTGCGGGTGGCTGTTGACGAGGTGGACGAGCAGATCGTGTCCTTGATCGGGCGCCGGGAACGGCTGATCCGGATCGCCGGGACCCTCAAGGCGGACAGCGCCGAAGTCCGTGCGCCCGGGCGTGTGGAGCGGGTCATCGAACACGTCCGCGCCACGGCGGAAAAGAAGGACATCGACGTCGAACTCGTCGAGAAGACCTACCGGGCGATGATCGATGCCTTCATCACGCTCGAGCTGGAAGTGTACAAAGCCGGCAGCTAATCCTTACGGTGACTGGGTCTGGATCGGGGGAGTTGTAGGCTCTCGACCAACCCAGGGCTGGTTCGAATTCGAACTAGTAAAATCCCGACCGCCGGCCGAGACTGAAGTCGGAGGCGAGGGCAAGGGATGAAGAGCCGGTTTGACGTTGCCGTGGTGGGTGCGGGCAGTGCAGGCTGCGTGTTGGCTTCGCGGCTCAGCGAGGACGCCGACCGCGAAGTGGTGCTGTTCGAAGCGGGGCCGGACTACCCGTCGGCGAGGCTTCCGGCCGACCTCGCGGACGGCATCCATGGCACCAGCACGGCCTCGCACGACTGGGGGCTTCATGGGACGGGCGTCGCCGGCGGTCCTCCTTTGGACCTTCCACAGGGGCGGGTGACCGGGGGCTCGTCGGCCGTCAATGCCACCTTCGCCCTGCGCGGGCATCCGGCCGATTACGACGGCTGGGCATTGCCGGGATGGACGTTCGCGGACGTGCTGCCGTCTTTCCTGCGCCTTGAGCATGACCTGGACTTCGGTTTGTCGCCCTATCACGGGACGGAGGGCCCGGTGCCGATCCGCCGCTATCGGGGGGACGAACGGTCCGAGCTCACGGTCGCGATGGAGGACGCCATCGCGGAGGTGGGGATCCCGCGAATTCCAGACCACAACGCCCCGGGGGCCGTCGGTCTGTCGGCGCTACCAGTTAACTGTGTGCGAGGCGTCCGGGTCAGCACCGCGCGGGCCTATCTGGATCCCATCCGCTCCCGGCCCAACCTGACGATCCGCGCGACCTGTCCGATCGCCGAGGTCGTATTACGTCGCGGGCGTGCCATAGGTGTGCGGTCCTCCGACGGCGAGATCATCGAGGTCGATGAGGTGATTGTCTGCGCTGGCGCCTACCACTCGCCCGCGCTGCTCATCCGGTCTGGCATCGGCCCCGCCGCGGACGTAGCCGCATTGGGCAGGTCCGTCACGATGGACCTGCCCGGTGTGGGGACGAATCTCGCCGACCACCCCTGGGTGGCAATCGACCTGCCCTGTCTCCAACCGCTGGGAGACCCTCCGCTCTTCCAGGTGATGGCGACAGCCCGGAGCAGCCGGAGTTCCGCGGCTGACCCCCCGGATCTCCAGCTCATGGTGTGCGGACCGTATGGGCTCGAGGACGGGTACCGCTGCTTGCTCGCCGCAGCGTTGTTGAAGCCGGCGTCGCGCGGTGAGGTGCGGCTGCTCACACTCGACCCGATCGCCGCACCGGCCATCGACCTCGGGTACTTCCGCAATCCGGTGGACATCGATCGATTGGTGGAGGGCCTGCAGCTCGCGGACGCTGCCGTGGCCTACCCTCACCTGACCCGGATCACTCGTGGTTCCCGGCTCGCGCCCCGGCAGGACCTGGTCGCTGACGCCGTCGCCGTTCGGGCCTGGATCAAGGCCACGGCCACGACTTACCACCACCCCGTGGGCACCTGTGCGATGGGAACGGACCCCCAGGCCGGCGCCGTGGTCGACACCTCGGGACGGGTGTACGGAGTGCCGGGCCTCTCGGTAGTCGACGCCTCGATCCTTCCTGAACCGCTGTCGGCTAACACCAACATCCCCACGATCATGGTCGCCGAGCACATCGCGACCCGGCTTCGCGGGGTCCGGGCGGGACTCTGAGGCAGATAGGAGGTATGCCACGCTCGTCGGCATGGTCTCCGCCCGCCATCGGGAAAGCGACCGAAGCAATCCGCCACGGCTTCGACCAGACACCTCCGCACGGCCGGGGTCGGGTCCTGCCGCCTAGAGGGCCTCTTCGACAGGCACGTTGGCCTGGTAATCCCGGCCGTCACAATCGCTGAAGGCCGTCATGAGGTGGCCCTTGGGCAGGCCCAGCACCGTGGTGAGCGGGAAATTGCCGGTAATGGTGTTGCCCGAGTGTTCGACCCCCTTGAGGTCGAAATTTTCCTCGGTGCCGTCATGGCTGAAGCAATAGAAGGACACGGCCTCGCCGTTCATGAACTCGATCCCCATTCTTCGCTGATGGGAATAGTCCGGGGTTGCCGCCAAGAGGCCCACCACATAGGCGCCCTGGCCGGGGATGTTTCCGTCTATAGCAAAAGTCGCCACCAAGACTGGATCCTTGGCGGCGATGCTTACTTGCTTCAGTAGTGCGTTATGGGAGCTCATGGCTCAATCCTGCTACCTGCATCTGCGTCCGTCCACCCCCGATCTGGGTTTTGTCGCCTCTCCGTCGTAGACTGTCTTTATTCGAAGATATGTTCGAATAAAATTCACGGAGCCTGGAACTGAAGGCGCCGGAAGCGGAATAGACGTAGGAAATCGAAGCGGGGACTGGGCCGGCTCCAGCCCGGACTGGGTCGGGAGGCAACGTGGGGATTTTCAGCGAGTCCGTGGATGTCGTCTGCACGCCCTCCGGCCAGCCCCTGCACCTCGACTGGGCCGGCCGGCGCTACACGGTCTGCGCAGAACCCGTCCGCTGGTACGAACGCCGCCAGTGGTGGGCGGAGGAAAGCCGGGCGCCGCTCGGGAGCGGGCCTGGCCTGGTGGATCACGAGATCTGGCGGGTCCAGGTGCGTGCTGCCGGGGAGCGCGCCGCGGCTTCGACCCTCACCCTTGACCTGACTCGGCATGTCGGCAGCGGCCGGTGGCGGCTCCTGAGGATCCACGACGCCCTGCAGCCCCTCCGGAAGCCCGAATCAGCATGAACTTCACCCATCTGCACGTCTCCACCGCCTTCAGCGCCCACTATGGCGTCTCCTGGCCGGACGAACTGGCCGCCGCGGCCGCCGCGGACGGCGCCACCGCGCTGGCCTGCACGGACCGTAACGGGCTGTACGGCACCGTCAAGCACCTGAAGGCGTGCATGGCCGCCGGGCTGGATGCGATCGTCGGGGTGGACCTTGCGGTCTTTGACGACGACGGCGACCTCCGCACCCAGCTCGGGGGACGCGTCGTCGTGCTGGCGCACGGGCACAACAACGGCGCCGGCTACCGGGCGCTGTGCCGGCTGATCTCCGACGCCCATGCCCGCACCACGGGCAAGGCCGGGGGAGCGGTGCCGGTGGCGGTCACCCGGGCGGAACTGGCATCCCGCACCCTGCACCCGGAAACCCTGAAGCCGGTCCTGACAGTGCTGATCGGCCCGGACTCCGACGTCGGCCGGGCCATGGGTGGACGGCGCTACCTGCGGCCCCGCACCCTGTTCAAACGCTGGCTGGACGCCATGCCCCCCGGGACCCTGGCGGCGGAGGTTGTGTCCCAGCTCAGCCCGCCCGGGGAACCGCTGAGCACCGCCCACGCGGTGCGCATGCTCAAACTCGCCGCAGAACACGGGGTGCCCGCCGTGCTGAGCAACGCCGTGCGGTATGTGGCCGAGGACGGCGCGGCCACCGCCGATGTGCTGGACTCGGCCCGGACGCTGAAATCCCTCCCCGAGCTCTCCGCCGCACCTCTGCTGCAGCCCAACGGGCAGGGCTGGCTCAAATCGGCGGCCCAGATGCTGCAGCTGGGCAAGGAGATCATCCACGCCGCCGGCTACGGCACGGCGGACCTCAAACGGCTCCTGGCCCAGACCGAGGCGCTCGCGGACCGCTGCCGCATGGATCCTGTGGCAGACATGGGCTGGAAACAGCCCGTGGTCCCGGAAGCCTCCGTGATCGGGATCGACGGCGACGCGCTCGCCGAACTGACCCTGCGCTGCGAGGCCGGCATCGGCCGCCGCTTCCCGGGAATCTCCGGGCAGCGGGAACAGCAGCTGCGGACCCGGCTGGAGCACGAGCTCCGGATCATCGACTCGCTGGGCTTCGCCTCCTACTTCCTGACCGTCGCAGAGGTCTCCCGGATGATCCTGGCCCTGGGCGTCCGGGCGGCCGCGCGCGGTTCGGGCGCCTCCAGCCTGGTCAACTACCTGATCGACATCAGCCAGGTGAACCCGCTCCAGCACGACCTCATCTTCGAACGCTTCCTCTCCCGCGACCGCGCCACGCTGCCTGACATCGACATCGACGTCGAAAGCGCCGAACGGCACAATGTCTACCGGAAGATCTTTGAGCGCTTCGGAGCCGAACGCGTCACGCTGATGAGCATGCAGAACGGGTACCGCGCTCGCGGTGCCGTGCGCGACGCCGGCCTGGCCCTGGGCATGGACGACGGCGAGGTCGGGGAAATCGCCAAGCAGCTGTGGCGGTTCTCGGCCCGGCACTTCCGCGAAGCCCTCGTGGAGAAGCCCGAGCTGAAGGAATTCGCGGACCGGGTGGAGCAGCGCGGCTTCACCGAAAACCAGCAGCTGGACCTGCTGGTGGACCTCACGGAGCGGCTGGACCGGCTGCCCCGCCACATCTCCATGCATCCGTGCGGCGTCATCCTCGGCGATGCCACCCTGCTGGACCGCACCCCCGTGCAGCCCAGCGGCCTGGGCCTGCCCATGAGCCAGTTCGACAAGCACGACATGGACCCCATGGGCATGCTCAAACTCGATGTCCTGGGCGTCCGGATGCAGAGCGCCATGGCCTTCGCCGTCCGGGAAGTCATCCGGCTCCACCCCTCCAAGGCCGAGGTGGTGGCCGCCGGCGCGCATCCGGCCGGGCCGGACGGGACGGGTCCGGATTACATCGCCGAGGACGGCCACATCGACCTCAACGCGGTCCCGCTTGATGACGAGCCAACCTTTGAACTGATCCGCAGCACCCACACCCTGGGCTGCTTCCAGATCGAATCCCCGGGCCAGCGCGAACTGATCGGCAAGATGGCGCCCCGGGAATTCAACGATCTCATCATTGACATCTCACTTTTCCGCCCCGGCCCGATGAAATCCGACATGGTCCGGCCCTTCCTGGAGCACCGGCACGGGTTCGCCCCCGAGGTCTATCCGCATCCCAACCTCAAACCGGTCCTGAAGGAGACCCACGGGGTCACGGTTTTCCACGAACAAATCCTCAAGACCTTCGACGTCATGACTGAGTGCGGTCTGGCGCGCGCCGACGAGTTCCGCCGGGCACTGGGCAACGAGGTGCTCGAACCCCGGGTGGAGGAGTTCTTCCGGAAGGAGGCGAGGGCCCGGAACTACAGTCCCGAAGTGGTGGACAAGGTCTGGGGCACGCTGAAGGCCTTTGGCAGCTTCGGGTTCTGCAAGGCCCACGGAGCGGCCTTCGCCGTGCCCACCTACCAGTCGGCCTGGCTCAAGGCGCACCACCCGGAGGCCTTCCTGGCCGGGCTCTGGGAACACGACCCCGGCATGTACCCCAAACGCCTGCTGGTGGCCGAGGCCCGCCGTCTGGGGATCCCCATCCTTCCCCTCGACATCAACCGGAGCCAGGCCGAGTACCGGGTGGAGCGGGTGGAATCCGGGCCGAACCGGGGCAGGCTGGGCATCCGGCTGAGCCTGAACGGCATCTTCGGGCTCTCCGGCGCCGAGCTGAAACGGATTGTGGCCGGCCAGCCCTACGACTCCCTGGCGGACCTGCGCGCCCGGTCGCGGCTGAGCAGGCCCAGCATCCAGCGGCTGGCCCAGCTTGGTGCCTTCGACTCCCTG
Source organism: Arthrobacter sp. P1_C12_2 (assembly GCF_056406415.1). NCBI lineage: Bacteria > Bacillati > Actinomycetota > Actinomycetes > Micrococcales > Micrococcaceae > Arthrobacter > Arthrobacter sp. P1_C12_2. The sequence continues at coordinate 244,519 of NZ_JBFUAF010000004.1, forward strand.
CACCGGGCGTCCGGGGGAGTCGCCAACCGGGCGGATCTGGTCCAGCATCTGCAGAAACTCCAGGCCCGGCCCCTGCGGAAGGGCGTTGAGGTCATTGAGGGCCAGCTGGCGTTGCCGCTGGGGGACATCGAACTGAAGAACCTGAAGGCCTTGCTGCCCGCGCTCAGCATGGTGGACAACGTCCGGGCGGAACTGGACCTGATGGCCGTGGACGTCAGCGAGCACCTCATGACCAGCCACCGCCCGCTGCTGGACCGGCTGGGCGTCACCACCGCGGACAAGCTGCTGGGACTGCGCAACGGCACGGAGGTGCTGGTTGCCGGCGTCCGGGTGGCCACCCAGACCCCGCCGATGAGGGGCGGCCGGCGGGTGGTGTTCATCAGCGTCGACGACGGCACGGGCTGCGTGGATTCAGTCTTCTTCCACGAGGCCCAGGAGCAGTCCGGATCCGTGCTGTTCGGCACCCGCCTGCTGCTGATCCGCGGCACTACCCGCCGGACCGGGCCGCGGGGAATCAGCATCAGCGCCTCCATGGCCTGGGACCTCAGCCGCCCGGAGACCCTGCCGTTCCCGGCCTCCGTTCCCGGCGCCACCGGCCAGTATGTGCCGGACCTGCCCGGCCCCCTGGACGGGATCAGCAGGAACCTCGCCATCACCGGGCTGGGCGGCTGACCGGACTTCGGTGCTTTACGCGAGGCGTCGGCTGGGTTGCGGCTGCCTCGTGGCGCGTTGGTTGGCCTCTGGAGAAACCGATAGCATGGACGAGGCTGGCTGTGGTCCCCGTACGCCACAAGCTACGAAGCCTTAACTTTGAATAGGAGACACCCGTGTCAGATGCCCAGCAGATCACCCTTCTCGTCGACGGCGAAGAGACCAAGGTGACTACCGGGACCACCGGCGCGGAACTCTTCTTTGAGCGCCGCGACGTTGTTGTGGCCCGCGTAAACGGCGAGTTGAAGGACCTGGACCAGCCCCTTCCCGAGGACGCCGCCGTCGAGGCCGTCACCATTGATTCCCCGGACGGGCTCAACGTCCTGCGCCACTCCACGGCCCACGTCATGGCCCAGGCCGTGCAGCAGCTGCGCCCCGACGCCAAGCTCGGCATCGGCCCCTACATCACGGACGGTTTCTACTTCGACTTCGACGTCGCGGAACCGTTCACCCCGGAAGACCTCCGCCAGCTCGAAAAGATGATGCAGAAGATCATCAACCAGAACCAGAAGTTCGTGCGCCGCGTGGTGTCCGAGGACGAGGCCCGCGAGGCGATGAAGGATGAGCCCTACAAGCTCGAACTCCTGGGCAGGAAGAATGACGCCGCCGAGGCCGGAGAGGGCGTCAACGTCGAGGTCGGCGCCGGTGACATCACCATCTACGACAACGTGGACCGCAAGAGCGGGGACAGCATCTGGTGCGATCTCTGCCGCGGCCCGCACCTGCCGAACACCAAGCTGATCTCGAACGCCTTCGCGCTGACCCGGTCCTCGGCCGCCTACTGGCTGGGCAACCAGAACAACCAGCAGCTGCAGCGCATCTACGGCACCGCCTGGCCCACCAAGGACGCACTCAAGGCCTACCAGGAGCGCATTGCCGAGGCCGAGCGCCGCGACCACCGCAAACTCGGCGCGGAGCTGGACCTGTTCTCCTTCCCGGACGAGCTCGGCTCAGGCCTGCCGGTCTTCCACCCCAAGGGCGGCATTATCCGCAAGGCCATGGAGGACTACTCCCGCCAGCGCCACGTGGATGCCGGCTACGATTTCGTCTACACCCCGCACATCACCAAGGGCCACCTCTACGAAGTCTCAGGCCACCTGGACTGGTACAAGGAGGGCATGTTCCCGGCGATGCACATCGACGCGGAGCTCAACGAGGACGGCACGGTCCGCAAGCCCGGCCAGGACTACTACCTCAAGCCGATGAACTGCCCCATGCACAACCTGATCTTCCGGTCCCGCGGACGCTCGTACCGCGAACTCCCGCTGCGGCTGTTCGAGTTCGGCTCGGTCTACCGTTACGAGAAGTCCGGCGTGGTGCACGGCCTGACCCGCGTCCGGGGCATGACCCAGGACGACGCCCACATCTACTGCACCCGCGAGCAGATGAAGGACGAGCTCACCACCACGCTGAACTTCGTCCTCGGCCTGCTCAAGGACTATGGCCTGGACGACTTCTACCTCGAGCTCTCCACCAAAAACGAAGACAAGTTCGTGGGCGACGACGCCACATGGGACGAAGCCACCCGCACCCTCGCCGAGGTAGCCGAAGCCTCCGGGCTCGAGCTCATCCCGGATCCGGGCGGAGCCGCGTTCTACGGCCCCAAGATTTCCGTCCAGACCAAGGACGCGCTCGGCCGCACCTGGCAGATGTCCACCATCCAGCTGGACTTCAACCTGCCCGAACGCTTCGAGCTCGAGTTCCAGGCCGCCGACGGCACCCGGCAGCGGCCCGTGATGATCCACCGTGCCTTGTTCGGCTCGGTGGAGCGCTTCATGGGCGTGCTGACCGAACACTACGCCGGCGCCTTCCCCGCCTGGCTGGCGCCCGTGCAGGTGGTGGGCATCCCGGTGGCGGAGGCCTTCAACGACTACATGTTCGACGTCGTGGACCAGCTCAAGGCGGCCGGTATCCGCGCCGAGGTGGACATCTCCTCGGACCGTTTCCCGAAGAAGATCCGCACGGCAAGCAAGGACAAGATCCCGTTCGTGCTGATCGCCGGCGGAGACGACGCCGAGGCCGGAGCCGTGTCCTTCCGCTTCCGCGACGGCAGCCAGGACAACGGCGTGCCCGTGGCCGAGGCCGTCCAGCGGATCGTCGACGCTGTCCGAAACCGGACCAGCTAGGCAGACGGAAGGGCAGCGCGTGCAGGAAACCACAGGGGCCGGGCCGGAGTATCCGGGCGACCACGCCGTGACGGACGACTTCGGCCTGGCCGGGGTCCCGGACGCTTTCCAGCGCCTGTGGACGCCGCACCGGATGGCGTACATCAAGGGCGGCCAGCAGCAGTTCAAGAACCCGGACGATTGCCCGTTCTGTGCCGCGCCCGAGCGTGGCGACGAGGACTCCCTGATCGTGTACCGGGGAAAGACCAGCTACGTGGTGCTGAACCTCTTTCCGTACAACCCGGGCCATCTGCTGATCTGCCCCTACCGGCACATCCCGGACTACACGGATCTCACGGTCGAGGAAACGGCGGAATTTGCCGAACTGACCCAGACGGCCATGCGGGTGCTGCGCAAGGTCGCCAACCCCTCCGGTTTCAACGTGGGCATGAACCAGGGCGTCACCGGCGGGGCGGGCATCGCCGGCCACCTGCACCAGCATGTGGTGCCGCGCTGGGGCGGGGACGGAAACTTCTTCCCCATCATTGCCCAGACTAAGGCGATCACGCAGACCCTCGGCGAGGTCCGCCAGCAGGTCGCTGAGGCGTGGCCGCAGGAAATGCCCACGTCGCAGAAGACAGCCGGGGAGAAGGATGCTTAACAGGCATGCCCGGGGCTTCTTCACCGCCCTGTTTTCTCCGGTTGCCCGCTGGCTGCTGAGGATCGGCGTCTCGCCGGACGCCGTCACGGTGGTCGGCACGCTCGGCGTCGTGATCGGCGCCCTCGTGTTCTACCCGCTCGGGCAGCTCTTCTGGGGGACCGTATTCATCACGGCGTTCATTTTCTCCGACGTCATTGACGGCATCATGGCCCGGATGCAGCAGCGCGGCGGCCGGTGGGGCAATTTCCTGGACTCCACCCTCGACCGCGTGGCCRACGGCACCCTGTTCGCAGGCGTCGCCGTCTGGTTCTTCACCGGCGGCGCCAACCCGCCGATCGCCGTCGCCGCGATCGTCTGCCTGGTGCTCGGCATGGTGGTCTCCTACGCGCGGGCCAAGGCCGAAGCCCTGGGTTTTCACGCCAACGTCGGCATCGCCGAGCGCGCCGAACGCCTCGTGTCCGTGCTGGTGGTCACGGGACTCACCGGCCTTGGCCTGCCCCCAGTGGTGCTGTTCGTGACGCTGTGCCTGCTCGCGACGGCGAGCCTGGTGACAGTGATCCAGCGCATCGTGACAGTCCACCGCCAGTCGCTGGAGGAACCCGAAGGCACGGCCACGGAACGTCCCGCCTGACGGCGCCACGCGGCGCCCCGGCGGCCGCGCCGAATCCCCGTCCCGGCGCGAGATTCCACCGCTGTAACCCGAATTCTGCCGCGCCCCAACCGGGGGATAGTATTAGCTTTACCGGCCAATGGATCCGGTAATCCGGAGTGTGCGAGACACAGCATGTACGTGCCGTCCGCGCCCCGGCGAGGTCATCTATCTACCCATAGGGGATTTTGTGTCTACACCTGATGTAAGCAGCGAAGCCGGCGCGTCCGCGAAGAACGTCACGGGCAGCAGCCGCGTCAAGCGCGGCATGGCTGAGATGCTCAAGGGCGGCGTCATCATGGACGTCGTCAACGCCGAGCAGGCCCGCATCGCCGAAGACGCCGGTGCAGTGGCCGTGATGGCGCTGGAACGCGTTCCGGCCGATATCCGCGCCCAGGGCGGCGTGTCCCGCATGTCCGATCCCGACATGATCGATCAGATCATCGCCGCCGTGTCCGTGCCCGTCATGGCCAAGGCCCGGATCGGGCACTTCGTCGAGGCGCAGGTGCTGCAGTCCCTCGGCGTGGACTACATCGACGAGTCCGAGGTCCTGACCCCGGCCGACTACACCAACCACATCGACAAGTGGAACTTCACCGTTCCGTTCGTCTGCGGTGCCACCAACCTCGGTGAGGCCCTGCGCCGCATCAACGAGGGCGCGGCGATGATCCGGTCCAAGGGTGAGGCCGGCACCGGGGACGTCTCCAACGCCACCACGCACATGCGCCAGATTCGCGCCGAGATCAAGAAGCTCGCCGGCATGGCCGAGGACGAGCTCTACGTCGCGGCCAAGGAGCTGCAGGCACCGTACGAACTGGTCAAGGAAGTTGCCGCAACCGGCAAGCTTCCGGTGGTGCTGTTCACCGCCGGCGGCATCGCCACCCCGGCCGACGCCGCGATGATGATGCAGCTCGGCGCCGACGGCGTGTTCGTCGGCTCCGGCATCTTCAAGTCCGGCAACCCGGCCCAGCGTGCCGCCGCCGTCGTGAAGGCCACCACCTTCTTCGATGACCCGGACGAGATCGCCAAGGCCTCCCGTGGCCTGGGCGAGGCCATGGTCGGCATCAACGTCGACGAGATCCCGCAGCCGCACCGCCTCGCCGAGCGCGGCTGGTAACAGCAGTA